>JAGODF010000170.1 GCA_017998375.1 Spirochaetota bacterium | reverse complement strand
CTCTACGACCGGGCATCGAGCCTGGTGCTGTTCATACTCTACTCGCTTCCGCACTTCTGGATAGCGCTCCTGCTTCTCATGTTCTTTGCCAGCAGCGAGTACCTGAACCTCTTCCCGCTGGGGGGCATCATGTCCGACTGGGCGGAGGAGTACGGCTTCTGGGGGAGGTTCGCCGACATGGCGTGGCACCTGGTGCTTCCCGTGGTGACCCTCACCTACGGGAGCTTCGCGTTCCTCTCGCGTTACGCGCGGGCGAACATGCTGGAGGTGATCAGCCAGCAGTACATCACCACGGCGCGGGCCAAGGGGCTTTCGGAGAGGAGGGTGATATTCGTCCATGCCTTCCGCAACTCGCTTGTGCCGCTGGTGACGCTCATGGCGACTCTCCTGCCTGCGCTCCTGGGAGGGAGCGTGATAGTCGAGAAGATATTCTCGATCCCGGGGCTGGGGCGCCTGGCCTATGACTCCATCTTCTCTCGCGACCTTCCCGTCATCATGGCCATCACGTCCATCTCGGCGCTCTTGACGCTGGCGGGCATCTTCATCGCGGACTTGCTGTACGGGCTGGTGGACCCGCGCATCAGGCTGGAGGCGAAGCTGTGAAGCGGGCGGGGTACTGGAGGAACGTCTGGAGGGAGTTCAGGAAGAACCGCCTGGCGGTCGCGGGGCTTGGTGTTATCATCGCCCTTATCGTCCTGGCCGCCCTGGCGCCCCTGGTCGCGAACAACAGGCCGTACGTCTATATCGCCGAAGGCGGCGTCTACTTCCCGCTCTTCTACGATCACGCGGAGCTCCGGGGCAGGGACCTCCGCAAGGATGATTTCCGCGGGTTCAAGATCTTCCCGCCCATTCCCTACTCGTACTCGGAGTACAACCTGGACGAGATCCTCGTGGGTCCGTCGCTCCGCCATGTCATGGGCACCGACGAGCAGGGGAGGGACCTCGCGGCGCGCATGGTCCACGGCACGCAGGTGTCGCTCCTGGTGGGCTTCATCGCGGTTGCGATCTACATCTCCATAGGGATAGTTATCGGTGCGCTGGCCGGCTTTTACGGCGGGTGGGTGGACATGGTCATCTCGCGGTTTATTGAGATGGTGATGTGTTTTCCCACCTTCTTCCTGATACTCACCATCCTCGCCCTCTGGGGTCCCAGCATGGTGAGCGTCATGGTGGTGATAGGCATCACCGGCTGGCCCGGCGTGGCGCGGATAGTGCGCGGCGAGTTCCTCAAGCTCCGGGAGATGGACTTCGTGACGGCGTCGCGGGCGCTGGGATCGCGGGACTGGCGCATCATTCTCCGCCACATGCTTCCCAACTCCATGGCGCCGGTCCTGGTGTCGGCGTCGTTTGGCGTGGCGTCGACCATATTGATAGAATCGTCGTTGAGCTTCCTGGGGCTGGGAGTCCAGCCGCCCACGCCCAGCTGGGGGCAGATCCTCTCGAACTCCAGCCAGTATATCGACTTCGCCTGGTGGATGACGCTCATCCCGGGGTTCGCCATCTTCCTCACCATCACGTCGTACAACCTGATTGGCGAAGGCTTCCAGGAGGCGATAGACCCGAAGGCCAGGAAGTAGCCTCGCGCGGCGCGAATATCATCACACCCTCCGCCCGTACAAAAAGTTGTTGTATATTTTCCCAGCCCTGTTTGTAGTCATCCCACCATTTTTCGAAACGGAGAACATGCCATGCACCAGAGCGAACACCAGAGATATAAAGACGCGAAGGGTAACTGGGTCACGTACCGGCCCGAGATCCGCGTGCTGGACTGCACCATCCGCGACGGCGGGCTGATGAACGACCACCTCTTCGACGACAAGCTCGTGCATGCGGTGCTCGATTCCTGCATCGCCGCGGGCATCGACTACGTGGAGCTCGGTTACAAGTCGTCAAAGAGCATATTTTCGCCGTCGAAATACGGAAAGTGGAAGTTCTGCGACGAGGACGACGTCAAGCGCGCGATAGGCGACCGTGCGGGGAAGATCAAGGTCTCGGTGATGGCGGACGCGGAGCGCTGCGACTACCACACCGACATACTGCCGAAGGAGAAGAGCGTGATCGACATGGTGCGCGTCGCCACGTACATCCACCAGATCCCCACGGCGATCGACATGATCAAGGACGCGCACGACAAGGGCTACGAGACGACCGTGAACCTCATGTCCATCTCCACGGTGCAGGAGCGGGAGCTGGACGACGCGCTCGAGGCCTTGGCGGAGTCCGAGGTGGAGGCGCTCTACGTCGTCGACAGCTTCGGTTCCATGTACAGCGAGCAGCTGCAGCCGATCGTGCGGAAGTTCCTGCGCTACGCGCGGCCGAAGGGCAAGGAAGTGGGCATCCACACGCACAACAACCAGCAGCTCGCCTACGCCAACACCGTCGAGGGAATCGTCCTCGGCGTGAACCGGATCGACGCGACGATCGCCGGCCTGGGGCGCGGCGCGGGCAACTGCCAGATGGAGCTCCTCATCGGCTTCCTCCACAACCCGAAGTTCAAGCTGCGTCCCATCCTGCAGTGCATCGAGGAATACATAGAGCCGCTCCGCGAGAAACTCCGCTGGGGCTTCGATATCCCCTACATGATCACGGGCCAGCTCAACCAGCATCCCCGCGCGGCAATCGCGCATAACGAGGGAAGCGAGCGGGGGAAGATCGTGAAGTTCTTCGACATGATGATCGAGGAGGAGTAGGGGCTCCGCGTGAATCCAGCCGCCTTTACCCTCTGTGCCTCCGTGCCTCTGTGGTTGCCTTTATCATTTCGCCGCGGCAAGCTTCTTCTTCACTCTCTCCATCACCGCTGGCTCGCCCGCCTTCCTGCCGCGGATGATGGACGCTATTATCGACTCGTCGTTCGCCACGCATTCGATCGCCTTCGCGTCCGATGAATACTTTTTCAGGTGGATGCGCATGATGTCCTTCACGGAGTCGCGAACGCTGTTGTACGATCCCCAGGAAAGGAATATCTTCCCGGTTATGCTGCCGTCTCCTTCCGTGAAGAGGCGGAATACTTCGTTGTCGTGGATCACGTAATCGACGGTCTCCCTGTCGCGGATGCGCTCCAAGAGCCTGTTCTTCAGTATGCCGCGGACCTTCTCCCGGTCCTTGAGCGTGTTCTCGAAAAGCGCGCGGTCCGGCGAGCGGAGCGCCGCGTCGACGTACTTCTGCCGCTTCGCCATCCGCTTGAGGCCGGTGAGCGTTTTGAAGAGGCCATCGCGCGAGAAAAGATTCACCAGGAAGGTGGGGATGTTGCCGCCGGGATCGGCGCGGTAGGAGTAGATCACGCCGGTCTTGTCGCGGCTGATATACTCCAGCACGTATTCACCGGAAAAATTGGTCATGCGCACCACGCCGCTGCGCTCCGGGGCCGCGGGATCGACGACCGAGGTGAGGGTGACGATGCCGCGCGCGCGGTCGAGCAGGTACGTGGTGAAGCTCCGCACTACGAGGTCCCGGTCCGACACCGGCGCCGGGAAGTCGAGCGTCGTGTGGACGATCATCTCCTTGGGCGATATCAGGTGCACGATGCGCGCCTCGCTGCAGTCCGCCATCCACTCCGGGTTCGAGGGGACGTCGCGCAGCACCTCGCCCACCACCTCCATCTTCGCGTCGACGATGGTGATCGCCTTCAGTTCGAGGAGCTTCGATCCCGGTATCGACCTCGCATAGGCCCTGATACCGTCCTCGTTGCGCATGAGTTTCCATTCCTGAGCCATGAGAGACCCGGCAAGGATGATCATGGTCATTGATATCCAGGATACGGCGGCGGTGAGAGAGAACAGCTTTTTTATCATACATCCTCCCAAGAATCGGTGTGATAGCGGTGGCTGCGGAACCCGGGAAAAACCACGGCGCGTCCAGAAACAGTACTGGCATCCCGGTTTTTTTTCAACCGATTATTTTCCCGATAGGCGTGTTTTCCGTGCTTGATTTCCACTGGATTGACGCGTACACTCATTGCGTTCTATATCGTCACGGGAGGATAACCATGGAAACATTGTCGAATGAACAGCTTCTGGAGCTTGCGCAGAAGTCTTTCGTAAGGATGGACAGGGCCTGGTTCCTGGCCGTGGCGAAGAAGTATGGCATCCAGGCCGCCTGGGAGACGGACGTGGAGGCCTGGAAACAGCTTTCCTACGTGATGGGGAAAATGCTGAAAAAGACGCTGATACCGGAGCCCGTCTGGCCGGGGAGCCTGCTCGACGCGATGGAGGTCTTCATGCACGTACTCGATATGAAGGGGCGCAGCGTCACCGTGGAGGACGGCGCCATAGTGGTAAGGGTGACCGATTGCGAGATACAGAAGGCGATCGCGAAGGCGGGCATCGCCGACTGCGGGATCGCGACAGTGGAGACCTACAAGGGCGTCGCGCGGGGCCTGTTCGGGAAGGACACCGATATCGATGTGGAGCACACGAAGAACCTGAACCGGGGTGCGGACTGCTGCGAGGTGAGGATCCGGGTGCCGGCCAGGTAGCGCGGGATCGGTTTATGGCTGAGAGGTGCTAACGATGAAAATATTTTTCAGAATAATAAAAAAAGAGTTGCCAAACTATTAGTATTTAAGTATATTCTAAATATCTAAAAAATATGAATTTTGTTTTCCAATATGCATCAGAACTCATAAATGAAAGGAGAAAATCATGTCACAGGTTCTTGAACTGAATTCTGCAAGCTTTAACGAAGTCGTTGAAAATGGAAGCGGGAAGGTGTTGGTTGACTTCTGGGCGCCCTGGTGCGGTCCCTGCAGAATGCAGACTCCCATCCTGGAGAGGGTATCTGCCTCCGGTGTAAATGCGAAGATAGCGAAGATCAATGTGGACGAACATCCTGAAACGGCAAGGAAATACGGCGTATCGGCGATTCCCACAATGATTCTGTTCAGGGACGGGAAGGTTCAGGAAACCATGGTGGGTGTGCAGCCGGAAGTGGTACTGAAATCGAAACTCAACTGATGTGAGAAGTTCGTAAACGACCTCTTATTTGTACATTGCCTCCCGAAAAAGTGTGACGAGCCCATCGCATACCTCCACGGGAGGTTGTTTTTTTGTTGACGTTTATTATTGTTGATATTATATTTAGTTCACGTAAACTAACTATTGTTGGGTGCTGCATGAAGGGAAACTACACGCTGGTCGAACTTGTCGAGATTCTCACCCGGCTGATCGGGACCCACGAGGATGAGATCATCGGAGAGTTTGAAAAGTCGGGGCTTACGGCGCGGCAGGTTAACTACCTGGAGGCGGTGAAGTCGCTCGGCAATCCGAACCTCGTGGAGCTTGCCGGAAGGCTGGGATTGAGCAAACCCTCCATCACCGCGATCGTGGAAAAGCTGTCGGAGCGCGGCTTCGTGAAGAAGACCCAGTCCGACGAGGACCGGCGCTCGTTTCATCTCCATCTCACCCCGAAGGGCGAAAAGGTGGCCCGGCGCCATGACGAGATCCATGTAAGGATCGCGGACATGCTGTCGAAGGGGCTATCGAAGGATGAGCTGGACCGGCTTGTGTTCCTGCTGAACAGAGTGGTCATCGGCCTGGAGTGATTTTTTTTACAGTAATAGTTAGTTTGTATGAACTAAATTTATTGCTGGGAGGATTGTATGAGTTCTTTCGATTGGTTTCAACTCGTGATGCTGGGCCTCTTTCTCCTGGTGTTCGGGGGGAGGACCATCATGCTGAGCCTCAAGGGGACGAGGATCATCGTGCTGGGAGCGGGGAAGGGCGGCTTCGGCGCGGTGCTGGAGATCGCGTTTCTCGCCGGGCTTCTCGCCTGGTGCTGGGAGATCATCGTCCACGCGCTGCGCCTGGACATGCACCTGCTTCCAGGTCGCGCGTACGCGCCGCTTTTCAGGAGCGATGCGGTGGCATCGGCCGGCGCGGTGATGATCGCCGCGGGCTTCGTTTTTTTCGTCTGGGCGCTCGTGTCGTTCGGGAACTCGTGGCGCGTGGGCATCGACACGCGGAAACCTGGGGGGCTGGTGACAGGCGGCGCGTTCGCGCTGTCGAGGAATCCCATCTTCCTCTTTATGGACCTCTATTTCACCGGGACGTTCCTCGTCACCGGCACGCCGTTTTTCCTGGCGTTCGCCCTCGTGACCGTGGCGGGGATCCATTTCCAGATATTGCAGGAGGAGAGATTCCTGAAAGGTCATTATGGTGACGAATACCTTGCCTACGCGGGAAGCGTAAGGCGGTACATTTAAGGAGGCACGTTATGAAACTGAGTAAAAAGGAATTCGGCGCAATGAACAACTCATTCCGGAGGTTTCTGCAGCGCAGTTACGAATACCCTCTCTTCAAGAAGTTCGGACTTGCCGAGAAAAGAAAGCGGATCCTCGAAATCGGTTGCGGGTCGGGCTACGGTGCGGCGCTGATGGCGGAACTGGAGCCGTCGTGGTACGCGGGAATCGACCTCATGCCGGAGCAGGTGGAGCTTGCGCGCGGGCGGAACCTCCCCGGCTGCGAGTTCGAGGTGATGGACGCGACCGACCTTTCCCGTTTTGCCAACGGGAGCGTCGACGCTGTGGTGGTCTTCGGGATACTGCACCACATCCCGGAGTGGAGGAAGGTTGTCGGTGAGATATGGCGCGTGCTTGCGCGGGGAGGGAAGCTCTTCATCGAGGAGCCCGACGGCAGGTTCGTTGCCGCCTGGGACCGACTTTTCAAATGGGGACATCCCGTCCCGGGATTCCGGCTCAGCGAACTGGAGGAAGTGATGAAGCGAACCGGTTTCTCGATCCGGAAGAGAAGGAAGATGTTCGGGTTCGGAACGTACGCAGCGGTGAAGGAGTGAAGGAATAATTGATGGAATGGATGATGAACCACGGAGGCATGGAGGATTAATGATGATGAATGTTTATCTTCCTGGCCTCTGTGGGTGCCTTTCAGATTTCTCTGTTGAATTACTTTACTGCGACTGACTCTTTCGCGAGTTCCATTCCCCGCCGTATTGCCTGCAGGTTGCCGGGTATGTGTTTCTTGAGTCGCTCGGGAATAACCGTGTCCATCGCCCCCTCGATTTCCTGGAAGTTGAGGAAGTCGATCTGTTTGATGAAGGCGCCGAGCGCGATCATGTTCGCGAGCTTGGCGCTGCCGATGGCGACCGCCTCCTCGTTGCAGCGCAGCGCTATCACCTCGATGTCGTCGCGGGTGACGAGGTTTTCCGGCACCAGGCTCGAGTTGAGGATGAGCAGCCCTCCGGGCGCGACCATTTCCTGGTAGGTGTTGAGCGCGATGGTGTCCAGCGCGATGACGCAGCGCGGGTGGTTGGTGATGGGCGATCCGATCTCGACGTCGGCCATCACCATGATGACGTTGGTCCGCCCGCCGCGCTTCTCGACACCGTAGGACGGCAGGTAGGAGACCTCCATCCCCTTGTTGATGGCGGCCGTCGCGACGAGCAGGCTGATCGTCTGTATCCCTTGGCCGCCGAAGCCCGCCATTATCGTATCGTAATACATTATCTCTCCAGCCCTCATCCGCGCTTCGCGCACCCTCTCCCACGAGGATAGGGTTTCTCCGGAGTAAATCTTCTTCCAGATGCTCCCCCTCTCCTTTTTTCCACGTTTAATGGGAGAGGGGGCCGGGGGGTGAGGGGCTTCACAGGAAGTCCTTGCCCGTCCGCTCTTTGAACACGCCGAGCGGGAAGTACGGGATCATTTCATTTTCTATCACCTTCAGCGCCTCCTGGGGCGACACGCGCCAGTTGGTGTTGCAGGTGGAGAGCATCTCCACCATGGAGAAGCCCATCTGGTTCATCTGCATCTCGAAGGCTTTGCGGACCGCCTTCTTCGCCTGGTTCACGTGCTTGGGCGAGTGGAGCGACACGCGCGTGGAATAGGCGACCCCCTCCAGCGTGGCGAGCAGTTCCGCCATCCTGATCGGGTAGCCCTCGTTCTTGAAGTCGCGCCCGTAGGGCGAGGTAGTGGTCTGCTGGCCCAGGAGCGTGGTGGGCGCCATCTGCCCGCCGGTCATGCCGTACACGGAGTTGTTGATAAAGAAGAGCGTGACGTTCTCCCCGCGGTTGGCGGCGTGGATGATCTCGGAGGTGCCGATTGCCGCGAGGTCGCCGTCGCCCTGGTAGACGAAGACGATCTTGTCCGGTTGTGCGCGCTTCATGCCCGTGGCGCACGCGGGGGCGCGCCCGTGCGGCGCCTCCAGCACGTCGATGGGGAAGTAGGTGTAGAGGAACACGCAGCACCCCACGCCCGGGATCCCGATGACGTCGTCGATGATGCCGAGCTCGTCGATCACCTCGGCGATGATGCGGTGCGCGGTGCCGTGCGTGCATCCCGGGCAGAAGTGCGTTTCGGACGCGGTCAGCGCGTCGGGTCTCTTGAATATCGCGTTCATGCGGCGGTCACCCCCTTCAGCGCTTTTTTCATCTCGCGCACGATCTCGTCCGGATAGGGGATGCCCCCGCCGGGCCGGCCGAGGAACGATATCTTCGCCGAGCTGTGCGCCGCGATCTTCACGTCGAAGAGCATCTGCCCGGTGTTCATCTCCACCACCAGAACGTTCTTCACTTTCTCCGAGTAGCGCGCCACCGCGTCGTACGGGAATGGGAAGAGGGTGATGGGACGGAGGAGCCCCGCGCGGATGCCCTCCTTCTTCGCCTCGTGGATGGCGGTCTTGGCGATGCGCGACGGAGTGCCGAAGGCGACGATCATGATCTCCGCGTCGTCAAGGCCCTTTGCCTCGAAC
>JAGODF010000169.1 GCA_017998375.1 Spirochaetota bacterium | reverse complement strand
CCCCGGGAGGCGATGAAGTACACCAGCAACAGGACGACTATCGCCCCGACGGCATAAAGAAGTTTCCTGTTCTTCATTTCGCGTCCTCCTTCCTAGAGAACTCGAGCGCGATGCTCTTCTTCTTTTTCCGGTGCCATGCCATCATCGACGCGCCGGTTGTTCCGACGATCAGCGCCGGCAGGAGCACGATGTTGAGGAGCTTCAGGATGATCTTCGCCCAGTCCACGGCGTCCGCCATCGGCAGGCCGAAGAGCTTCTTGATCAGCATCGCCAGCGCGTTGTCGTCGCGGATGGGATTGATCTCCAGGCCCTTGCTCCGCATCTCCGGAATGCCGTAGTTGCCGTTCATGTAGTCGAGGATGTTCTGCACGAAGGCGGCGTTCGGCCGGTCCCCGCCGCCGCGCTGGCCCTGGTAGTCGAACTTGGTGATCTCCGAGGAGCCGACGAGCAGGAGCTTGCCCGGCCGGAGCGACTGCTGGAGCGCCGAGACGCCGGCGACCTTCGCCGCGGGCGTACTTTCCTTCTTGCCGGGAGCCGCCGCGGCCTCCTCGGCAGCCGCGAACTTCGACGTGTCGACGCCCTTGTAGAAACTGTCGAACCGCCCGTCGAGGAGCACGGCCAGGGTGTACTGCGAGCGCTTCTTCTCCTCCGGCGGGAACATCGACCAGGGCATGAAGTCCCTGGTGAGCCACGCGCCGGGTGACGAGGTGACCAGCACCGACTTGCGGGCTCCGCTCTTCGCGAGCTTCGCGTCGTCGACCGTCAGCGGCGACGACTTCACGAAGAATACCTGCTTCAGGAATTTCGTGATCTCGGTGTCGCGGCCCAGGCCGTCCGCGTCTATCTGAGGAATGAGGTGGAGCGACTCGCCGCGGTAGTAGAGACAGCGCGTGTCGAGGACGATCTCCTGCCCCAGCGACACGCCGTAGTGCGCCGCGAGCTTCTCGAGCCCCGTGGCGTTGGGCACCATGGGCGGCGCCTGGTTGAAGGGGTTGCGCTGCCGCATCCGGTCCTCCTTGAACGCGTCGAGGAACATGACCACTGAGTTGCCTTTCATCAGGAACTGGTCTATCTTGAGGAGCTCCGCGTCGGTGAATCCGGACTTGGGCCCGTTGATCACGATCGTCTTGATGCCGTCCGGTATCTCCTCGGAGGAGAGGTTGATGTTCTTGAAATCGTACATATCGGGGACCAGCGGCCGGAAGTTCATCGCCCCCTCGCGCTGGTCTGTGTAGCCGAGCTCGTTGTGTCCCGTGACGTACCCGATGACGGGGTTGATTCCTATCATGCTCCCCACGATGCCGTTGAGGATATCGTCCAGGCTGTCGATGATCGAGTAGAGCGAGAACATGTTGCGGCTGAGGAGGTGCACCGTCTCGAAGCGCCCCTTGTGCTCCACCACGAGGCCCAGGCGAATCTCCTCGGTCTTGCCGCGCATGTCGCGGAGCAGGATCTTCTGCACGCCGAACTCGTCCGCGCGCGCCATGGCCTCCTTGCTGGTGTATGGGTCCACGGGCTCCGTAAACAGGAGCTTGTT
The DNA here is from genome assembly GCA_017998375.1 of Spirochaetota bacterium. Taxonomy (GTDB): domain Bacteria; phylum Spirochaetota; class UBA4802; order UBA4802; family JAGODF01; genus JAGODF01. The sequence goes on along the minus strand of JAGODF010000169.1, from coordinate 7,252 downwards.
GTAGTTCTTCGCGCCGCACTTCTGCACTCGGTCCTTCACCTTGGAGACGACCACGCCGAGGTCGGGGACGTTCTTCGAGGCGAAGAGCGTCACGTTGATGGGGTCCTTCATCCTGTGGAGCGCGTCCACCTTGCCGGTCATCTTCTTGATGAGCGACGTGATCTGGTACTCGAGCCCCTCCACGCTGGTGATGGAGTCCATCCGCTCCAGCAGGTCCTCGTGCTCTATCGCGACGGCCATGTACGCCTCGCGCACGCTCATCTTGTCGCGCTTGTACTCGCTCACCTTCACGGGACGCACGCCGTAGTCCTCTATCTCCTTCTTGTTCTTCTCGTGCGCCGGGTTGATGAACCGGTACTGGAAGTTCCGCCCTGCGTGCCCGGCGTACTCCTCCAGCAGGTCGGCGAGGTAGCGCTGCACGTTGTTGTACGGCGCCGGCAGGTCCTCGCTGAAGAAGACCCGCATCGTCAGCGGCGACTCGAGGGATGAGATCACCTCGCGGCTGGTTTCGCTCAGCGAGTAGGCGCTGTTCCCGGTGAGGTCGAAGCGGAAATAGAGCTTCAGGCTCACGAGGTTAATGAGGATGATAATGACGACGTACGCCGCGAAGAGCCAGTTCCGCTGCTTCGCCTCGTCCATCTCCCTGAACTTCTGCGCGTAGACTTTTATTTTTTCAATGAGGTCGTTGAACTTCATTGCGCGGTGCTCCTGTTGCTGAGGATTTTCTCCGTTCCCATGACCGCCAGCGCGATCACGGAGAGGAAGTAGATGATGTCGCGGGAATCGATGATGCCGCGGGCGATGTTGCGGAAGTGGTAGTTCACCCCGAGGTGCTGGAAGAAGTTCACCAGCTTCACCGGCAGGAAGAAGAGGAAGTAGTCGATGAGCGTCAACGTAATGCAGATCGCCACGCCGATGATGAAGGCGACGATCTGGTTGCGGCTGATGGACGATGACAGCACCCCGACCGCCGAGAAGGCCGCCGCGAGGAAGACCGCGCCGAGATACCCTCCGACTACCGGCCCCGGGTCAAGGCTCCCCACCAGCACAACGGTGAGCACGTAGACGAAGGTCGGTATCAGCATCACCGAGGTGAAGGCCGTGGCCGCCAGGAACTTCCCCATGATTACGTCCCAGTTCGTCACCGGCAGCGTCATGAGTATTTCCATGGAGCCGGTGTGCTTCTCCTCGGAGAAGAGGCGCATGGTCACGGCGGGCACGGCGATGGAGAAGATGGCCGGCAACGCGTGGAAGAACTCGCGCATCTCCGCCTGGCCGAAGAAAAAGAACGGCGACAGGATGAAGAAGTAGAACCCGGTGGAAAGCAGGAACACGCTGAAGACGATGTACGCGATGGGCGTGGTGAAGTAGACGAGGAGCTCCTTGTTCATGATCACCAGCATCTTGCGGAAAAAGCCTTTTTTCATTGCACGCCTCCCAGGGTGAGCTCTCTGAAGATGTTCTCCAGTGCGAAGCTCTCCTTCTTCATTTCATAGAGTACCCAGCCCTTCTGCACGCAGAGCCGGAAGATCTCCGGCCGCACCTCGGCGTCGCCGGGAACCCGGAGCTCCGCCGCGGCCTGGCCGCCGGGCGCGTCGCCGCGCTTCACCGACTTCACGCCGGCCACCGCCCCGAGGACGGACGCGAGCTCCTCGTACGCGGGCCCGGTCACGCTCACGCTGATCACCGACTCGTTGCCGAACGAGGACATCATCTGCCCCACCCTGCCGTCCTGCACGATGTCGCCTTTGTTGATGATGATGACGCGCTCGCAGGTCGCCTCCACCTCGGGGAGGATGTGCGTCGAGAGGATGACGGTCTTCTTCTTCCCGATCTCCTTGATGATGTTCCGGATCTCCACGATCTGGTTCGGATCCAGGCCGCTCGTCGGCTCGTCGAGGATGAGTATCTCGGGATCGTGGATCAGGGCGTGCGCCAGGCCCACGCGCTGGCGGTAGCCCTTCGAGAGCTCGCCCACGCTCTTGTGCATGATCTCCCCGATGCCGCAGAGCGCCGCGATCTCCTGCAGGCGCGAATCGCCCTCCATCTCCCGGAGATCGTGGACGAACTTCAGGTAGTCGAACACCAGCATGTCGCCGTAGATGGGCACCGACTCCGGCAGGTAGCCTATCACCTTCTTCACCTCGAGGGGCTGCTCGTCGATGCGGTAGTCACCGACGTTCACGGTGCCCGACGTGGGCGCCAGGTAGCCGGTGAGCATCCGAAGCGTGGTGGTCTTCCCGGCGCCGTTGGGGCCGAGAAGCCCGGTGATCTCGCCCTTGCGGATGGTGAACGAGATGTTGTTCACGGCGGTGAAGTCGCCGTACTTCTTGGTGAGATTGCTTACGCTTATCATGGGTGCCGTCAAGCCTCCCGGAAATGGAAAATCCCCGCCCTTAGGCGGAATGCAATACGTGCTTCGTCACGATAGATATCAGTGTGAAAGATAGGCACATCAAGCAGATTTCAGTCTAGTTTGATATTATCAAGCGAAAAAAGTTACACATGATGGGACCGTAAAAGGAAAACCACAGAGGCACGGAGGCACAGAGAAGAGATACAATATAATCCTTACCTCTGTGTCCTCTGTGCCTCTGTGGTTATTTTTTCTTTTCCTGAATAAAATTACAGGCCTGCATCACCCGTTCTTTTCCATGAAGTGCTTCATGAAATCGACCAGCGCCTTGATGCCTTCCACGGGCATCGCGTTGTAGACGGAGGCGCGCATGCCGCCCACGGAGCGGTGTCCTTTCAGTCCGTCCAGGCCCTGCTTGGTCGCCTCGGAGATGAACTTCGCCTCCATCTCCTCGCTCTTCATCCGCCATACGATGTTCATCTTGGAGCGGCTCCCCTTGTCCACCGGGTTGGTGTAGTAGCCGCCGCTCTTGTCGATGGCGTCGTAGAGCATGTTCGACTTCTGGTCGCGCAGCTTCTCGATCGCGGAGAGGCCGCCGATCGACTTGATCCACTTCAGCGTCAGGTTCATCATCCAGATGACGAAGGTTGGCGGCGTGTTGTAGAGCGAGTTCTCGGCGATATGCTGGTCATAGCGGAGGTACGCCGGGAGGTCCTGGCGCGCCTTTTCGGCGAAGTCCTTTCGCATCACCACCAGCGCCAGGCCCGACGGCGCCAGGTTCTTCTGCGTGCCGGCAAAGACCAGTCCGAACTTGTCCCACGGAATGGGCCTGGAGAGCACGTCCGACGACATGTCCGCGACGAGTGGGATGCCTCCCGTCTCCGGAAAATAATTCCACTGGATGCCGCCGATGGTCTCGTTGGAACAGAGGTGCGCGTAGACCGCGCCGGGCGTGAACTTCAGTTCGTTCTGCGCGGGTATCCTCGTGTAGTTGTTGTCCTTGCCGTCCCAGATGGTGTTGATTGTGCCGACGATTTTCGCGTCGCTGATCGCTTTCTTCGCCCAGGCGCCCGTGTTGATGAAGTCGGCGGTATCGCCCTGCTTCAGGAACGCCATGGGGACCATGCCGAACTGCAACGTGGCGCCGCCCTGCAGGAAGAGGACGTGGAAATTCTCGGGTATCTGGTATATCTCCTTCATGAGCGTGATGGTCTCGTTGTGCAGCGCGTCGAATATCTTGCCGCGATGGCTCATCTCGATGAGCGACATCCCCTTGCCCTCGAAATCGACGAGCTTCTTGGACGCTTCCTCCAGGGTGGGCAGGGGCAGCGTGGACGGGCCGGCGGCGAAATTATAAATTCTTCCCATGTGAGTCCTCCATAACGTAAATTAATTGAATGATTAGTGATGCCGGGCCGGGTGCGCGCATGTATGCGGAAACGGCGTCCCCGGTGCAATCTCTGTCTAATCCACAAAACCGATTAAGGCCGATTTTTCCGACAAAAATATAGTATCTTCCCGGCATAGCAAGTGAAAAATGGGATGATGGCAGGTTTTTGCCCACCCTCCCACGGTGCCCGCAAGGCGGTTGTATTCATGGTCAAATTTTGCCTTTTCCCGCCCCTCTCGTTATCTTGTATGATACGGGATGCCGCTGGTGCCGGCCCCCGAAAGCAACCGTACGGTACGAGGAGGTATGATATGAGAGGCGAAAAGATACGCGGCTTTCTGGATGATAAGGGCATCCATTATGAAAGCATTAACCACGACCAGGCCTACACGGCCCAGGGCGTGGCCCACATCACCCACATCTCGGGCAAAGAGATAGCGAAAGCGGTGGTCCTTTCAGTCGACGGGAAACTCGTCATGGCGGTGCTCCCGGCAAGTGAAAAGATCAATTTCAACGCCCTGAAGGGCCAGCTCGGGGCCGGGAGCGTGGACATGGTGACCGAGGGCGTGTTCAAGGACCGCTTTCCCGACTGCGAGGTGGGGGCGATGCCTCCCTTCGGCAACCTTTACGGCATGGAGGTGCTCGTGTCGAAGGACCTGGCGCGCGACGAGTTCATCGCCTTCAACGCGGGTTCGCACATGTCGCTCATCAAGATGAAGTACGCGGACTACGCGAAGGTGGTGTCGCCGCGGCTCCTCGATTTCGGCGTGTAAAATGCAGGGACGCCGCGGAGACACCGCTCACGCGCCATTCATTTCATTTACGGCAGCGTGTGCCAGGACATGAATTCCCAGGACTGGCCCGCTATGTCGACGGAGCCGTTCCCGTAGAGCACATGCGTTCCGCCGGTGACGGTGCACAGCGTCACCCGGGTCCCGCCCTCGCAGGCCTGGTAGGTCATGCTGCGCGCGTTTCCATTGACATATGTTTCAACGGGCTGGCCGGAACAGCCGTTGACAGCCGCCCAGTTGCTGAAGCTTTCATTGGCAGATATGTATTCATTGCCGAAGAGGCTGCCGCCGTTGTAGTTGATGGTCCCGTCGCTGGTCCCGTGAAAATGGATCACCGGCACCGGCCTGGACGGGACCGCGTCCGGCACCAGCACCGGCATCGATACCGCCGATACCGCCGCGAACACGTGCGCGGCCTCCCTCGCGAGCCTGTGGGCCATGCCGCCGCCGTTGGAGAAACCGTGGGCGTACACCCTCCGGGCGTCTATCCTGCATCTCGATTTGATGCTGTTCACGATCGCGACCGACAGCCCCACGTCATCGAGCCCGTTGCCGACCGCGGGCGAACAGCAGGCGTCGCCGGCATTGAAGCTCTGCAAACCGGCAGTGCCGAACCCCTCGACGTACGCGAGGATGAATCCCGCCTCGTCGGATGTATCGATAAAACCGTCCCTCGAACACTGCGAATTGACGTCCTCGCCGAAACCGTGGAAATTGAGCACCAGCGGGACCTGCACGGTGTCATTGTAACTCGCGGGAACGTGCACGTAGAAAACCCTGTTCCTGCCCTCGAACTGGATGGTCAACTTCCAGTTCCCAGGACCAAGCCTTCCACCGGGATCGTTCTTGAATTCATAGCACCCGGTGGCGAAACTTGCGCACAGCAGGCATGCTGCGATGAATACGGAAAACATCGGCTGTCTTTTTGTACCCTTCATGATATCATCTCCTCCCCTGTGTATTAATGAGTAAGCAATCACTCATTAATTATTGGACAATGATCAAGAAAAGAAACATTGTCAACAAAAAAACCGACTGGTCAGTTTTTATTATTTGATATATTTCTCTTTTCCGACCCAGATATCGTTCCATCGCACATACCCTTTTATCACCCCCCCCCCACCTTTGAAAATGATACTCTGTTGATCATAAAGGAACGGTATCAGCCCATTGGTCGGCTAAAGGATGGCAGTGAAAATTTGGTTGCTTAATGATCTTGTTCGATGCATGCTCATCTATCATCCCAAAATAAATCACGTGCCGGCCTGTGCACGGCAGGGAGGAACCATGAAACGAACGGCGCTTTTCGTGATGACAATGCTGTTGATGGGCGCGCTCCTCGCCCCTTCGCCGGCGGAACGCCGCATGAACATACTCGTCTACCCGTTCACGAACGAGGGCCCGCGGCAGTTTTCCTGGATATCCCGGGGCATGACCGGCACGGTGGTCGCCGACCTGATGCGGCTCAACAGCGTCAACGTCTTCTCGGACGACGACAGGAAAAAGGCCATACAGGAAATAGAGCTCGGCATGACCGGCCTCGTGAAGGAAAGCGACATTCCCGGCGTGGGCAGGATCATGGGCGCCAACCTCGTGTTCACCGGGAGCTACACCGTCACCGGCAGGTCGGTCAGGGTGATAGCGAAGCTCGTGGACGTGGAGACCACGAAGGTGCGGAAGTCGAGGAAAATCGACGGCACCCTGGACGCAATTTCGGAGCTCGAGGACAGGATCGTGTCGTCACTGATGGATGACGCGGAAGCGGTGTCGATCCGCGGCTTCTCCCCGCCGAAATTCAGCGCCGGCGAGAGGAGCGCGGCGGCGAAAGGGTACAACCCGTCCCTGAAAGCGTACGAGCTGTATTCCCGCGCCATTGAGCTCTCGGAAAAGAACCCCCGCGAGGCCCTGAAACTCGCGGCTGGAGCGGTGAAGGAAGGTCCCGGCTATCCCGCGGCGCTCATACTCGCGGGCGGGCTGTCGGGCAGCCTGGGGGACAATGCCGGCGCCTCGCGCTATTACCTCCAGGCGAAAAACGCGCTGGAGGGAACAGGCCTGAGCGAGCACGCGGACTACGCGCTCTTATTACAAAATATCGCCCTGACCGACTGGAACCGCGGCGACAACGGCGCCGCCGTCGAGAACAGCCTGCGCGCGAAGGCCATCTGGGACAACCTGGGGCGCCGGGACACGCCGGCCTACGCGTCGATGCTCGTCGTCCTGGGAGCGGCCTACCGCCAGCAGGGCGATAACAGGAAGGGGCTCGCGGTCACTGAGGAAGGACGGCTGACGCTGGAAAGGGCGTATCTGAAAAAGAGCAGTCCCTACGCCTGGACGCTCAGCAACCTCGGGGTGCTCCACCAGAACCTGGGCGATTACGCAAAGACGCTCCAGGTCTACAACGAGGCCCTGGCAACGTGGGACGCGCTCGGCATGAAGAAATCGATGGGGTACGCCTTCACCTACAGCCAGGTGGGCGGGACCTATTACATGATGGGCGACTACGCGCGCGCCCTCGTCTATTACCGCAAGGGGATCGCCATGTGCGACGGGCTGGGCCTCCAGCGCACCGTCCAGTAGGCGTACTACGCTTGGACCGCCGCGAATTCCTACTGGATGACCAGCCGCTTCTGCGAGGGAGTTCCGTACATGAGGAAGGCCGTCGACGCGTTCCGGTCCCTGGGGCACGCGGAAACGGCGAAGGCGGAAAAGGCGCTG
>JAGODF010000168.1 GCA_017998375.1 Spirochaetota bacterium | reverse complement strand
TCCACCGCAACCCGGTTCATGCCGTACACCACGGAGGTCTCCTCGTTCTGCGCGATGGTCGACCCGCCGGTTTTCTTGATATTCAAAATCCCCGACGCGCCGTCCCGCCCCATGCCGGTCATGATGCCCCCGATGCTCCGCCCGGGATAAAACTCCGCGATGGAATTGAAAAGCACGTCGATCGACGGCCGGTGTCCGGACACCTTCTCCGTTTTCGCGATCCGTATCACCCGTGACGCGCCTTTTATCTCCACCAGCATGTGCGAATGCCCCGGCGCTACGTACCCGTGGCCCGGGAGCACCCGGTCCCCGTCCTCGGCCTCCTTCACCAGCAGCGCGGAGTTGCTGTTGAGCCTGTCGGCGAAGGCCTTCGTGAAACCCTCGGGCATGTGCTGCACCACCAGCACCGGCGAGGGAAAATTCTGCGGCAGGCCGCGGAACACGTTGAGGAGCGCCGAGGGACCTCCCGTGGAGGTGCCGATGCCGACCAGCTTGTCGCCGGCGCCGGCCTTTGTTTCAAATACCGCGGGCCGTCGCAGCTCGGCGGCGCCCGGCGCCGCTTCCTCCTTTTTCAGGATCTTTATTTTCGACCGGGAGACGGACTTCACCTTCCCGATAAGGAGGCTTCCAATTTCATCCACGGTCATCGAGAGAATGGACGACGGCTTGGGGATGAAGTCCACGGCGCCCAGTTCCAGCGCCCTGAAGGTGGGCTCGGCGCCGTCCTGGGTGAGGACGCTCATCATAATGATGGGCTTGGGGTTGGTCTGGATGATATGGCGCAGGGCGTCCAGGCCGTTCATGATCGGCATCTCGATGTCCATGGTGATGACATCGGGATCCAGGACCTTGTTCTTGAAGATGGCGGTCTTGCCGTTGTTCGCGGTGCCCACCACCTCTATCAGCGGATCGCTGTCGAGGATGTCCGTGATTATCTTTCTGACCAGCGCTGAATCGTCGACAACCAGGACTTTGATCTTTTCGGACATTATTGTCTCAGCTTGTCGATTATCAGCTTCAGCGACTCCGTGTCCGGCAGCACGAGCATGTTGCCTATCACCCTGTCATCGCCGTAGAAGAAATCGGTCTCCATGATCAGGGCGAAGTCATTCTTGATGCTGTGCATGATGAGTATGGAATCCAGGGTGGCCTGCATGTAATCGTGCGTCACCGTGGGAACGGTGGGCTTGATCGCCATGTTGATCTTCTCCGCGATCACGTTGATCACGGACGACCCCACTATGTTGCCCAGCTCCTTGAGCGCCGATTCCCCGTCCTCCGTGAGCTCGCGGGTTTTCCCGGTCTCGGTCCCCCAGAGCGTGTCGATGAGGTCGAAGCCGCTCTCCTCGCGGAAGCTGAAAAGGATGGTCCCGTTGATCTCGCCCATCAGAGGCATGTAGACGCCGATGTAGACGCTGTCGATGTTGCCGATGGTCTCCGGTATCCTGTCGATCCGGATAAAGCGCACGTCGGGAATGGTAAGATCTATCTGCTTGCCCAGGATCTTCGAAAGGTTCTCCGCGGCGTGGGTGATACCCATGTTCGCCAGGATGCGGACGCGGTCCAGGTCGTCGTCGGTCACCTGGAGGGTGTCCTTGATATGGTCATAGGGCTTCGTTCTTTCCAGCGTGCTCTGTATGTTCTCCCGGAGCTCGTCCTTGAACTTGCTCAGGGCTTCCTTCACGCGTTTCTCCACGTCCTCGTCGCTCATGGGGGGCTTTGCCGCCGGTGCCGCCACTTCCTCGGACAGGACCCTGAAGTCCTCCTCCGCCTCGAGCTCCTTCTCGATGGAGACGGCTTCATTTTTCACCGGCATCGTCGGGGCGATTTTCGCTTCCTCGCGCGCCGGCGCCGCGGGTTTTTCCCACACGGTGCGCTCGGCGACAACCGGCTTTTCGGCAACGGGCGGCTTCGCCGCGTCGGCGGGCTTTTCAGCGCGCGCCTGCGGCGCCGCTTTCGCGGGAGCCGCTGCAGCCACCGGCTCCTGCGGCACCACGGCCTCCTCGTAATCGGCCTCGTCCAGGAGCTCGTCTTCCTGCAGCTTCATCCTGTCGCGGTCGGGCATCATCTCCTGCTCGGTGATGACCTTGTTCATCATGGACGATATGTCCAGGATGAGGCAGATGCTGCCGTCGCCGAGTATCGACGCGCCCGCGAGCCCCTCCACCCTCCTGTAATTCTGCTCCAGCGACTTGATGACGATTTCCTGCTTGCCCTCCAGGTAATCCACCATCAGGCCTATCTTCCTGTTGCCGTAGCCCACCACCACGACGGGGATCTTCTGATCGGGCTTCAGGGCGCTCTTTATCCTCATGAAGCGGTTGAGCCTGAGGAGCGATAATATTTCCCCGCGGAGGTTGATGACCTCGTGGCCCTCTATGGTCTGGATTTCGGACGTCGCAATCTTTATGGTCTCGATGACGTCGGAAAGCGGGATGGCGAACATCTCCTTCCGCACCTTCACCATGATGGCCGGGATGATGGCCAGGGTAAGAGGGAAGGCCATGACGAAGCGGGTGCCCATGCTCGGCTCCGTTTCTATGGTCACGTTGCCGTTGAGCTCGCTCACGATTTCCTTCACGACGTTCATGCCGACGCCGCGTCCGGAAATGTCGGTCACCACCTGCTTCGTGGAAAATCCCGGGCTGAAGATGAAATTGTAGATGTCCTCGCTGTCCATGTTGGCGATCATGTCGGGAGTCGCCAGGCCGTTCTTCACGGCGGCGCGCTTGATATCGTCGACATTGAGGCCTCTGCCGTCGTCGCTCACCTCGACGAAGATCTGGTTCCCGCCCTGGTACGCGTTGAGGGTCACCGTGGCGACGTCGGGCTTGCCGATCTTCCGCCGCTCCGAGGTCTCCTCGATGCCGTGGTCGATGGCGTTGCGGATCAGGTGCATCAGCGGTTCGCCGATCGCGTCTATCACCTTCTTGTCGAGCTCGGTCTCCTCGCCTATGATCTTGAGCTGGACCTTCTTGTTGAACTCCTTGTTGAGGTCGCGCACCAGGCGCTGGAAGCGCGTGAAGACGCCGCCTATCGGCACCATCCTGGTCTTCATGATGCCGCTCTGGAGGTCCTTGGCGATGCGCGACATCTGCTCCATGCGGTTCTTGAACTCGTTGATGATCGACTTGTCGTAGGCCTGCTTGCGGAGCTCCTCGTACAGCTTGTAGAAACCCGAGTTGGAAATGACGAGCTCCCCGACGTTGTTCAGGAGCTGGTCGAGCTTGTCCACCGAGACCTTCACGGTCTTCAGGACGCTCACCTTCTTGTCCACCTTCTTCCTGTCGTCGGTGATTTTTTCCTCGTCCTCCTCCTCGTCCTGCCCTTCCATGTCCACGGACTCCACCTCGCTTTCCTCGCGGTGCTCCCGGACCGCCGGTCGGGCCGGCGCATCCTCGGCTTTCTCCTCGGCGAGGGTCTCGGCGTTGTGAAATTTCAGGATCAGCTTGTCGTCCTGCTTTTTCAGGCTTATCTCGCGGAGGTCCACCCGCATGATCTGGTCCACGTCGCAGGCCTTCCTGAGGTCGTCCGTGGAATGATCGGTGAGGAGTATCACCCTGAACATGTCGATGTCGTCCTCGTGGCCCAGCGCCTCGAGGGACGGGAACGTCTTCACCACTTCGCTGACGTGCTCCAGGTTGTTGATCACCAGGCGCGTCTTGAGCGACTTCATCAGCGCCGATTTTTCAATGATGATCGTGAGCTCGCAGCACGACATGCCCGACTCCAGGCCGCGCTTGATGGCGCGCCGCTCCTCGGCGTTGAACTCGGTCTTCACGGCGGGCGCGGCCTCCGCAGCCGCCGGCGCCGCGGCGGGTTTTTCGGTCTTCGCGGCGCCCTTCACCACGTTCACCTTCTCGATGTCCCGGATGATGCCGCTCAGGTCCTGTTTCGGCTCCTCGCCGGAGGCCACCGTGCTTATCACGTTGCTGATGACGTCGAAGCAGCGGAAGAGCACCTCCACGATTTCCGGGGTGACGTTGAGGGACTTGTCGCGGATGCCCTGCAGGAGGTTTTCCATCTTGTGGGCGAGGTCGCTCAGGCTGTTCAACCCCACGAAGGCCGCGGAGCTTTTCAGGGAATGCGCGGCGCGGAAGATGTTGTTGATGATATCGCCGGCCTCGGGGTTCTGCTCCAGCTGCAGCAGGTTCTGGTTGAGCTCCTGGAGCTGCTCGTCGGCCTCTTCGAGAAATATGTCCTGATATTCGCCCAGGTTGAAAGCCATGGCATTGTCTCCACTGCGTCAGTTTCACGCTTCCGCCCGGCACGCGGCCCGGACTCTTACGCCTCTTCTTCCGAGAAAAGGATGTTGGTCAGGTTCAGGATGATGATCAGCCTGTCCTGGAGCCGTCCTATTCCCTTGATGAACTCCTCCGACACTCCCTCGATGAGGTCCGAGGGCGGATCGATGTTCTTCTCGGGCATCCTCACCACCTGGTATACATTATCGACAAGAAGCCCCACGAGCTTCTCTCCTATCTCCACCACTATGATGCGGGTGAGGTCCGTGATCCTCGCCTTGGGAAGGCCAAACCGCTCCCGCACGTCCACCACCGGGATCACGTTCCCGCGAAGATTTATCACCCCCCGGATGTAGGAAGGGGCGTTCGGGAGCCGGGTGATATCGGGCATCCTTAAAATCTCGTGCACGGCCAGGATGTCGGTCCCGTACTCCACTTCGTCCAGCATGAAGCTCACGAGCTGGATTATGGTGCCGAGATTTTCCTGGGAATCCCTGGCGTCCTCCGCCCGGGCCTGCTCGTCGACAAGGAGAGTGCCCCCGTCCCTGTTGAGCCTTTTTATCAGATCTTGTATTTCCATTAGGATTGCCCACCAGCGAAAAATATATGACCGGATAGACTATACTATACAATCCCGGCTTGTAAATCAATTTTCTTGGGCAGGGCGCTTTTTTTACCTCGCACCGCCGGTGCACAGTTCACCGTATCTCCCGCTAAAAGTGTACCACACGCACCCGGATCAACAATATTAATTCCCCCCTTAACGAGCGGTCCCCCGGAATCACCCGGGGGACCATGTTGCGCCTCCTGCCGGACCGGTTCCCGCCCGCTTCAATCGCGTTTCAGCACCACGAGGCCCCGTCCCTCGGCGCCGAACATGATCCTGTTGCTCGCGACGACTGGCGACATCGTGGGGCGGGCGTCGATGACATACGACCATTTCACGCCGCCGTTGGCGCGGTCCAGCACGTAAAGCACCCTGTCGGAGATGATGAACACCTCCCCGCCCTTCACCAGCGGATTCATCTCGATCCTGTTGCCCAGGTTCACCATCCACTTCCTTTCACCGGAGAAATCGACGCGGTGCACGTCCCCCGTCACAGTGTGGGCGATAAGTCCTTCTCCGTCCACCATGGGCCCCTGACCCATCCTGGCGCCGGTGGCGTAGCGCCAGACGGTACGGTTCCGCGCGTAATCGTAGCAGATGATCTCACCGTCCATGTTCGCCATGTAGAGCATGTCGCCGCGCACCACCCGTGAACTGCCGACCATCTTGCCTATCCTCGCGGAACCGGCAACGGAGCCGTCGCCGGCGTTCACCTGGTAGAGCATGCCGTCATTGGCGGTCACGATGATCCTGCCTCCGGCCGCGAAGGGCGGGGCAAAAATGCCGGAGCCGAGGTTCTTCTCCCACTCGACCCGTCCCGACGTTGAGATCTTATAGAGATGTCCCTTCGATGTCCCCGCGTAGAGATGGCCGTCGAAAATTTCCATGCCCGCCCCGAAGAGCAGGTGCCCGGTGATCGGGACGTTCCACTGCACCCTGCCGGAATCGCGATCGAGCGCCGTGATGACGCCCACTGATGTGCCGAGATATATACGCGCCTGGTCCCAGACAAGCGGCGCCGTGACCGCGCTGCCCAGCTGCGTCGACCACCGGAGCGATCCGCGCGCAATCGTCTCGACCAGGCCGTTGCGTCCCACGTTGATGAGGATGCCGTCCCGTTCCATATACGCCACCAGCGAGGAGTCGCGCGAGGAGGCCCATTTCCGGAAATTGAACGGCGCCGTGCGCACGCTTTCCAGTTCTATTCTCAGTGAACTCCGGCGCTCCGTGAAGGCTGCCTCGTAGGTCCGGTCGGCGTGATTATCAGCCTTGACTACGATTGTATGGGCTCCCTTCCCGGTGAGCAGGGTGATATCACCCCTGCCGCGGTAATCGCCGTCGAGATATACCGCCGCGCCCTCGGGCGTGACGTCCACGCTCAGTTCAACCACATCGGGTTCGCCCGCGGAGCCGTCCGCCGCGCGCGAGAACGCGGCGACATCGCCCAGCATCCTGGCATCGTCCTTGATGTCCGCCACCGCGGGCGCTTTTGCGTCCTTTGCCGCAATGCTTTCCGGTTTCCCGGCGCCGGCCCGCAGCGCTTCCGCCACCGATGCCATCACCCTGTCGCGCTCGGTGCGGGAGACAGCGCAGGACCGGTTCGCCTCGACCACGACCTCGGGCAGTGCGGCCCCGGCGCGCTCCAGGCGCGCGCGAAGGGCTCCGTCAATACGGTGCCGCACGCCGACCTTGCCGCTGCGCACTTCCACGCGGGTGTTCCCCTCGTCGTCCACCATCACGCCGAAGCTGGTGCCGCGCACCACGGCCTCCGCCGTGGGGCTTCCGATAATCGCCGAGTCGCCGGAGGAAAGTTTCTTGAAGTTGAAAAGCGCCGTGCCGCGGGGGATGTCGACGGCAAAGCGGTAGCCGCCGCCGGTCCGCGCAAGCTCCCCGAGGGAGAGGCGCGTGTTCTCCTTCACGCGGACCTTCACGTCGTCGCCGAAGCCCAGGTCCGCGAAGGAATTCTCGCCGGTGACGACCATGTCGCCGGGCCGCATCTCCTCGCCGCGGGCCGCCGGCCGGGACACGCCGTTCCGCGCCACGGAGACATCGCCGTACGTGAAAGAACAGAGGGCCCGGCCCGCATCGCCGGCGCCGGGTGATATCCGGCTCCAGATGAAGGGTGTCGCCATCGCCACGACAAGCGCGGCAGCGGCGGCGGGCAGCAGCATCGCCGGCCGCAGGAAACGCGGAAAAGCGCGCACGGCCTCTTCTCCGCCCGCGGCGCTCCTCACATCGCGCTTGATCCGCTCCAGCGCCGCGTCGTACCGGAGGGGCGGCGGCGTGAAGTCGGCGCGCTCCATGAGCGCCAGGAGTTTCCCGCCGTCGATGTTCCTGTAGCGCCTGCGCCTCATCAGCACGTCGATGCTTTCTTTAAAATCACGCCTTTCCATCGTCCATCCCAATCAACATTCCGTCTATATAATGCCCCTGTCCTTCAAATCGTCCGCGATGAGCTCCAGGGCGCGCTTCATCCGCCACTTCACCGTCCGTTCCGAGCACTTGAGGATCTTCGATATTTCTCCGTACCTGAGTCCCTGATCGTGCCGCATGAGGAACACGGTCCGGAACTTGTCCTTGAGCCCGCCCACGGCGCGGTAAAACTCCTTTAACTCCGTATCCCTGATGTAGGTGTCCTCGGGCGAAAGGCCCGTCACCGACTCCATCGAGGCCGCCCGGAACTCGTCCTTCTCCCTCTCGAAGAGGATGTCGTTCCTGACGCTTTTCTTCCTGTGGTTCTTCGAGCAGTTTACCGCGATCTGGTAGATCCACGACGTGAAGGGCCTGTCGTCGCGGTACGAACCGATGTGCTTGAAAACCCGGAAAAACACGTCGTGGAACACGTCCTCCGAATCCTCCGCGTCCCCCAGGTAATAGTAGATGACCCTCCTCAGCTTCTCGTGGTACCTGTTGTACAGCTCGTCGAAGGCGTCTTCCCTGCCTTCCCTGAACAGGCGCACCACTTCCTCGTCGCTCATGGATTTCAGGTCGACCGCCATTGTTCTTTTACTCTACCCCGTATTTTCCTGTATGGTGAAAAAAAAAGTCCCGGAAGACGGCAAAAGGCGCCACAGGGCGCCTTTATGCGGGATAAATTCCAAAAAATCAATACATATTTAAGGGAAGGAGGGGATGATATCCGCCTCTCCCCGGTACGGGACATCACCTGGGCATGTCCGCCCGCGAATAGATGTCGCCGATAAGCCCCTCGTCGAGCATGGTGATGAGCGCGTTCGCCTTGCGCTCCAGGTCCGAGGTGAGGTGCGCCTTCATCGCCTTCATCTGGAAATACTCGTCGGCTATGTTCAACGCCGCGAGAATGGCCACCTGGAGCTGGTTCCCCGTCCCGAGGCCGCTCTGCACTTCTTCCATCTTGTCGTTCACGTACTCGGCAAGCTGGAGGATGTAGTCCTCCTGCGCCTCGCCCTGGATAGTATAGGTGTTGCCTAATATCTGAACTTTGACCCTGTTTTCCTTCATGGCCAGTCCCTCCCGTGAGGAATCTGGTAAGCCCGGCAGGTCAGCGCTGATCTTCCTCTATGATGAGGAACTCATCGTCATCACTGGCGTCCCGGGAACTCCGGGCAGGCTGCTGCGCGCTCCCCCTTCCGGAACCGGACTGGCTCCGAGCCGGGCGCGGCGCGTCGTTCTCGTCAATGATGATCATATCATCGCTGGTATCGTCGATCACGATTTCGTCCTCGTCGTCGTCCAGGAGGATGATATCCTCGTCTTCCTGGGCCGCCCTGCCCTTTCCGGCTCCGGCGCCCCTGTCGCGGCGACCGGCATCCTCCGTCACCGTCTCGACGGCGATGTCCTCGTCCCCGGGGACAGCCTCATCATCGATTATGATGATATCGTCGTCCGCCTGGCGGGGAGCGTCGCGCCGGACTTCCACGGTTTCCACGCGGGGCTCTTCATCGAGCTCCGGCATGGATTCC
>JAGODF010000167.1 GCA_017998375.1 Spirochaetota bacterium | reverse complement strand
CAAACTCGCCGTCTCGTCGCATACTGGTTCACTGGCGGGGAACTACCGCATCATCGAGGCAGTGGCGCGCCAGTACGGGATGATGCTGGTGGAGACCTACGAGGAGCTTTTCGAACTGCTCTCCATCGTGTGCGCGCATCCCGCCCTCGCGTCACGCAGGGTGGGGGTGATATCGGTCTCCGGTTCCGGGTGCGTGCTTTCCTCCGATTTCGCGGAAAAGTACTCCTTGGAGCTTCCCGAGCTGGACGATGCAACCGTCGCGCGGCTCGCGCCCCTCTTTCCCGACTGGGCGCCCATCCACAATCCGGTGGACACCTGGGCATCCGTGGAGCTCGTGGGCCCCGGCGAGAGCTTCAACCGCATCCTGGAAATTTTCATGGACTCGAGACTCTACGATTCCATCGTCCTCATGACCATAAGCTCCGCGTTCGCCGCTTTCGACTGGGACTTCCTGGAGAAGATGCGCGCGAAGCATCCGGACGTTCCCATTGTCCTCCATTTCCTGGGCGGTTCCTCCATACAGGAGCACACCGCCATCGCGAAAAACCGTCGCTTCCCGGTGATACCGAACTTCGAACATATCTTCAAACTGTTGCGCATACTGGCGGACAACACCCGGGCGGGCAGGCGAGCCCCGGGAATACGAAAATAAAGGCGGGTGCTCCAATGGAAATGTTTGCCGATGATGTCGCGGTGATCGAGAAAGGGGCGGGCGTTTTCGAGGCGGAGGTATACGCGAACTGGTCCGTGAACGACAATCCCAACGGCGGCTACCTGATGGCGATACTGGCACACGCCATGACGGAACACTCCGACAAGCGCTCGACGCCCATCGTGACGGCGAATTATATTTCGCGCTGCGTTCCCGGAAAGGCCGAGGTGCGGCTCGAAGAGGTCTCCCGCTCAACGCAGTTCAACCGCTACGACGCCAGGCTCATCCAGGACGGAAAGGAAAAGATCCGCGCCCTGGGCACCTTTACCGTCGAGAAGCCTGAATGCACCGACAACCGTTACGAGACCGGCGCGCCGGATCTCGTGCCCGTGGAATCCTGTGTGCGTATCCCGGAGCTCCCGAAGTACACGCTCTTCCATAACCTGGATATGCGCCTCGACCCGTCATGCGCGGGATGGCTGCAGGGCAAAACCGCCGACAAGTCGGAGCAGAAGGGATGGGTGAAGTTCAGGGACGGCGGCCGGTACGACCTTTTATCGCTCTTCCTCATGGCCGACTGCATACCGCCTGCGATTTTCGTCAGTCAGGGTCCTGCGGCCTGGGTCCCCACGATTGAACTTTCCACGAACATCAGGAACATGCCCCGGACGGAGTGGCTCCGATTTTGTCTGCGCACTCGCTTTGTCACCTGCGGGCTTTTGGAGGCCGATGGGGAAGTGTGGGACGACGAGGGAAACCTCGTCTCGATTTCCCGACAGATCGCCCAGTACAGGAGGCTGTGAACTACAGAAAGATGGGGGGAAGGCCGGAAACAAAAAGCCTGACCGGCACAGACCCTCTGTTGGCCAGTGTGCAGGGAACGTAGGACTTGAAATTCACTGAATCACCCTCGGACAGTGCGTGCACGGATCCATCCAGGATCACCTCGATCGCGTTTTCAATCACAACAAGGATCCGCTCGCCGTTGATGGTATCGCCAAGCCTTGCTACTTCGATTTCCGCGTCCGGTTTGAGCTCCACGAGGAACGATTCCAGGGCGTTGTTCTGCAGCTTCGATGCCAGGAGTGTCAGGACGCAATCGCCCCCGGCGTAGTAGCACGTGTCGCGTTCTTCCTTCCGCACGATGATGAATCTCTTCTGTTCCACCTGCCGGAAGAAATCGGACAGGTTGACCGCGTAGAAACGGAGCAGGTCCTCCAGCGATTGCAGTGAAGGGGATGCCTTGCCGTTCTCCACCTGAGACAGGAGGCTCGCCGAAATGTTGATTTTGCCGGCGACATCGTTCAGCGTGTAATGTTTCGCTAGGCGGATCTGTTTCAGATGGGGTCCTATTTCCATTGATTCCCAATGTGTGTCAGAAAAAGAATATTGCTATCAGTACGAATGCCGCCGTCGCGAGTACCGCTAGCAGAAAGCGAATCAGATTACCTTCCGCCCCCTTTTCGATGCTATCATTTTTTGCCCCTTCCGGGTTCGTTTTTACCATATTTTACCTCCATATTCAAGATAAAGTATTTCATGACATTTAAATATATCAATAATAATTTCATATTGAATGAATATTTTTCAATATGTCAAATATTCGCAACCAGTGGCCTGTATGCGTTGTACCAGACTCGATGGCGATGTCGCCTGCAGAAGAGCTAATTGACAAAAACAATGACCATGTTATATGATGAACGTATTCACTGGTGCACGCGAACTAAAATCCGATACCTGGAGCAACCAACGATCCATGCCGGTACTGACCGATTCAAACCAGGACAGCATTGTTGAGTATTTAGGCAAGGCGGCCATCTTTTCCGACCTCCCTGTTGAGGACCTCCGGGTTCTCGCCTCCTACAGCGGTTTCTATACCTACAAAAAGGGAGAAAGGGTCTTTGATAAGGGCAGCAACAGCAAGCAGTTGTTCATGATCTCCCGGGGAGAGGTGGCGATAACCAGCAGCATGGAAACTGACTCACGTGGAAAGGATACAAGCGGGGACCAGGCGATAGCCCGTTTCATTCCCGGGGAAATGTTCGGCGAATTCGAGTTCTTCGAAGAGGACACCCGCACCGCCTTCGCCACCGCCGCGGAGGAAACAACGCTCCTTGCGTTTCCGCGCGAGGGCGAGGACCTGGACCGCGTCTTCGACGAGTACGCCCACATTTTCGCGAAGGTCTATCACAAGCTCATCTCCGTCAACGCGGGCCGGCAAAGGCTGACCCACCGGCTCATCAGCGAGAAGACCGGCTGGATAGAGGAGCTTAAGAAGCAGATGTTTTTCGACAAGCTCACCGGCGTGTACAACCGCACCTATCTGGAAGACGAGCTCACGAAGAATTTCGCATTCCTGGGGCCGGTCTTCAGCCTGCTGGTCATCAAGCCCGACAACTTCAAACTGATCAACGACACCTTCGGCCACGAGGCCGGCGACGGCGCGCTCATGGCGATTTCGTCGAAACTGCAGAGCCTCCTCCGGGAAGGGGATCTCGCGATCCGTTACCGCGGCAACGAGTTCATCATCGTTTTCCCCCGGACGCAGCTGGACGACGCGGTGTCCATGGCGCACGACTACCACCGCGAGATGAACGGCTTCGACATAGGGCTGGCCATGAAGCGGGAAAGCCTGTATCAAAAATTCAGTTTGGGCGTCGCCGCCTACCCGGAGCACGAGAAGGGATTTCTGGACCTGGTGGAAAAGGCGTTTACGAAGGTCTTCGAGCAGAGGGAGGCGGGCGGCGACGGCGTGCGCGTTGCCACAGCCGGCGAGGACGAGCTCTACAATTTCCTGAAGACCGTGGGCATGCTCTCGAGCCTGAAGATCTCGGAGATACACCAGGTGTCGCAGCATCTGGAGCTGGTGCGCTACCCGAAGGACGGCGTCATCTTTAAGGAGAAGGAGGCGGGGAACGAGCTTTTCATCATAAAAAGCGGCGCCACGTCGGTGCGCATCAACCTGCAGGACGGCACCCAGAAGGAGATTGCTCTCCTCAAAAGCGGCGAGTTTTTCGGCGAGATGGCCATCTTCGAGAACGCGCCGCGCTCAGCTACCTGCATCGCCGCGGAGGAGTGCGAAATACTCCGCATGAACAAGGACGACTTCTTCAGCCTCATGCGCAACCACCCGCACGCAGCCATCAGCATCATGAAGAACATGCTGAACAAGACCACCGACCGGCTCAACGCCAGCGGCCAGTTCATCACCCAGATGGTGAAGTGGGGCGAGGACGCGAGCCTGCGCGCCGTCACCGACAAGCTCACGGGCGTCTTCAACCGGCGGTACATGGAAAGCGAGATAGAGAACCGCTTCAACCGCGCACAGCAGGACCACACCCCGCTTTCGGTTATCATGGCCGATATGGACTTCTTCCGCGAGGTGAACGAGGGCTACAGCCACGAGGTGGGCGACCGGTACATAAAGGAAGTGGCGAAGGTGTTCACCGAAACGTTCCGCAAGACCGATATTGTATCGCGCTACGGCGGAGACGAGTTCACCATTCTCCTGCCCGAAACCGATGTGGCCGCCGGCATGGAGATCGCCGAGAAGGTGCGCCGGAACGTGGAGAGTCTAGATTTTCTGAAAGACCTCGAAGGTCCCGACCTGCGCCTTTCCGTGAGTCTGGGACTTTCCTGCTATCCCGCCACGGCGACATCGATCGCCGAGCTCAAGGAGCAGGCCGACAAGGCGCTCTACGCCGCCAAGCACGGCGGCAGGAACCGCGTGGAGCACGCGCCGCTGAAAGGCGCGTAGCGCGGTCCGTTCAGGGACGGATGTGAAACACTCCTATTTCCCGGGACCCCGTGGTGTAGGCGCTGGTACTCCGCACATCCTTCACGATGAGACTTTCCTCCCCGATTTTCCAGAGATAAACGCACTTACCGCTTCCATTCAGGATTTGGGAATTCTACGTCGCGATAGGAGTCAATATATTTCTTGAGAAGTGGTTCGATATAATGCTTCGTAACGGAAAGGTCTTTGATATGCGCTCACAATTTTCGTGAGTGATGTGACATGTAATAATTAAATTATTATTGAATTAACGGCAATTGCCGTATAGCATTAACTCAGAAGGCATTTCTCCGCCGCTCTTGAACAGGTGATAAAATGGTACAAATAAAAAATGAAATCCTCGCTTTTATGAAAGTCTCCCGGAAAGGAATCGGATCCGCATTATTCCTATTGCTTCTTCTGGCACTCCCGGGCGAAGGGGCCCACGTGTACGTGAGCGTCGGGTCCTTTCTGGTGGAGGGCCGGGCCGACAGGTATATCAAAAGGCTCGAAAAGCGTGGGATGAAGACGTTTACCGAAAGTGTGACCGTGAGGGGGAAGTCGTTCACTAGGGTCACGCTCGCAAGGGACTACGGCACGCGCCGGAGGGCGAAAAAAGCGATACGGTATTTGAGAAAGGACCGCGTCATCCGGCGCTACGGCGGTGCCAGGCCCTGGATCCGGGAAGGTGTGCCGAACCTGTTCTTCCGCGGTAAGATGTTTTCCCCTGTAAAGACGCCGCCGGTGTATATCAAGCCCGAGCACTACGGGAAGATGGAGAAGGCTGTTGAGTTCAGCAACAGCGACGGACTCAGGCTGGTGAACGTGGGCCAGGCGGGGGTAATGACTGCCGCCGATACAAACGACTACATGCCCCTGGGGGTTGTCCAGGTGGTGCCCGGCGACGGGAACCTCGTAGGCCCAAAGGGGCCCATTCTCATCTTTCTCAACGACAGGGTCCTCATCCCGTCCATTCCAGGGCGCATTGTCGTGGAAGAAAACGGCATGCCGATCGACGGCACGGTGACCATACTGCCCAACTCGAACGGACTGGCGATATTAAGCTTCATACCGCGCGACGACTTCCTCATGGATTCCGAAATTGCCGTGATGATAAAGAGGGGCATGAAGGATGACGGCGGGAATCCGATCCCGCAGGATGTCGGCTTCAGCGTGACCGCGGGCATATCGTCCGAGGGCGAGTTCGGGAAGAACACGGGGTTCGAAAACGGGGTGATGGGGCTGGTCTTTCAGGGCGACGGCGATATCCTTTCAGCGTCCCAGGAACTGGAGGCCCCGGAAGGAGGGCGCTTCGCCGCGCTGTCGACCGGCAGTGTCCTGACGGGAAACCAGGCGCTCTGGAACGCCACCAGCATGATGACCTGTGGACCGGTCAAGGGCCGGCTCAAGGAGCTTTCGTTCAAATACAATTTCATATCGGCCGAGTTCAACGTCTACGTTGGATCGATGTTCGATGACAGCGCGCTCCTCATCGTTTCCGGCGCGGACACCAACAAGGTGTTCATGATAGATTCCATCAACATTGCCGGGTACCAGAAGGCGTCGCTGCCGTTCGATTCCCTCCAGGGATTTCCGGACGACGGCCATCACAACGGCATCACGGGATGGAAGGACTTCACCGTGAAGGGACTGGACATCCGGGGGCCGGTAACGCTGACCTTCATAGTCTCGGACGTGGGCGACCGCGCGTTCTCCTCGATTTTATGCGTCGACGATATCAGGATGAAGATGCGTAAGAAGTGAGATGGTTACCCGGCGTCATGATTTGATGATGCTTGCGTTCCCGTAACGCTCCTTGATATCCGTTGGCTTGCTCCAGACGTCGGATTTCGCTTACGCGTACCATGCCTCCAACCGTCCTTTCGCGTCGCATTAGTAAGGATTTTTCTCCTAAAATTCCATCAGTGTCCTTTTGGCGATAATCCTCATGAGACAAGGTAAGGAATGAGAAGGATAATGCCAAGGAAATATTCCATTTTGGGAACGAGCATAAAGGTCTCTCGACAGGCAGGGTGATGTGTTAAATGATGGCGTGAGGCGGGGCGGGCGGGCGCGTCGGGAGGAGGGGAGGGGGCGGCAATCGTTATTAAAAGAAATGCTTGATCAATTGAGACTTTTCCCTTTAGGTAAATTAAGAAATACACGGGCAATAGTCGACAACAAAAAATGAATTTAAACGTACTGAAATATCAACTTATTGCGATATTTGCGGCTATTTCCACAGTGCCGCTTATCGCATTGGGATTCATCGTATACTACAAGGGGAGCTCCATAATCAGGAACAATATTACTGAGCATTTCGTCAATATCATCGAGAGCAACTCGCTGGTCGTTAATCGTTTTATCAATGAGCGCGAAAAGGACATGGAGTTCCTGGCGAATATGACGCATGGGAACATCAGTGACTGGGGAACGGTATTAAATAAGGTTTATAAAATGCAGCAGACATACGGTGTATATGAAAGCATTCTGTATTTTGACAAGAATGGCAAAATATTATTGAGAACGGACCACACACGACCGGCTATTGGCGATACTTTGCTTCGAAAGGCAATTTCCAATTCGATAAACAATGGAAAGGAAATCCTGTATGCATTTGATGAAGATAATAAACGGAATGTATTGGTTTTCTCGCTGTATCTACCCAAAGAGCGTTCACCGGAACGATTGGGCGTCGCATCGATAATTAATTTCGCTCCGATCATGGAGCAACTTCGAAATGTTAGGATAGGGAAAACCGGAGAGCTGCATCTTTCGGGCGGCGCGAACAATGAAACGACGCATACGGGAAACGGATTACAGCGCGGTCATTCAAACGGCAATGCCATGATCTCCTTCACAAAAACGATCAACGAACATGGATGGCAGCTTTCCGTCCGTCAACAACATGGTGAAGCGTTCCAGGCGATACGCAGTCTCTTGTATTTCACAATAATATATGAAATACTGATTTTTCTTTGCATGTGCGCCATTGGATATTTCGCGGCGAACCTGGTCATCAGGCTCCTGAAAAAGTCATATGATCATGAAAAGGAACTTGAAATGATGGTGGCGCAGCAGGATAAAATATCGTCCATGGGCGTCATTACGTCCGGTATTGCGCATGAATTGAACAACCCGCTCGCGAACGCGCTGATATACACGGAAATGTTATCGGAAAGCATAAGGGAAAAATACCCCGACGCGGACATCGGGACGCTTTCAATCGTGGCGGATGAGATAAAGCAATGCGGCGCCATTGTGCGCAACCTTATGAGCTATGCGCGCGGAACGGCCCTTGAGATAAAAAGCGTCGATATAAATGAGATCATCAGGGGATTGCTGGGCATATCGGACAAGTATTTCAGGGATAACCGGATAGAGGTGAGACAAAATCTTGAGGAAAAGATGCCGAAAGCGCGATGCAACGAAAGCGTGATACATCAGACCATACTGAACATGTTCACGAACGCCGTTGAAGCGATGAAGGACGGAGGCGTGTTAAAAATTACGACCAGGTTCTCATCCTTGACTGATACGGTAAAGATTGACATTCAGGACAGCGGTTGCGGCATACCGAAAGAGCTGCAGGGTAGGGTGTTTGATCCTTTTTATTCCACAAAATCATTCGGGGAAAGGAAAGGACTCGGATTGTACATAAGTTATGTGCTTGTAAAAAAATCCGGTGGAGATATCCGACTGATTAGCACCTGCGGGGAAGGGGAAGGTGATACTATAACCCGAACCGGGACGATGTTTACAATAGAACTTCCCGCTGACAGGAGTGGTAAATAGGTAACGACGGACTGCGACATGAACAACAGTATATTGATAATCGAGGATGATGCGCGGCTTCGCGAGGCGCTATATAAGATAGCGGCCAAGGAAGGTTATGCCGTTACGGCAGTCGAAAGAGGGGAGGAGGCGCTGGAGAAAGCGAGCGAAAACGACTATTCCCTTATAATTACCGACCTGAAACTGCCGGGCATCGGGGGGATGGAGGTCATGCAGTCGGTCCGTTCCACGTCGACGAACACGAGCTTCATCGTTATTACGGCATTCGCTTCCGTGGACACCGCGGTGGAGGCAATGAAAAACGGAGCCGAGGACTACCTGACGAAGCCTTTCAGCCTCGAAGAAATAAGGCTTGTGATACAACGCGTGATGGAAAAGCGCGGGGTGTACCTCGATAACGCACTGCTCAGGGAGCAGCTGAAAAACAAGTACGCTTTTCAAAACATCGTAGGCAGCAGCGAAGCGATGGTGGACGTATATAAAATGATCAACCGCGTCAAGGATTTGCGGGCGACCGTGCTTGTGCTCGGTGAAACCGGCACGGGGAAGGAGCTCATCGCGCGGGCGTTGCACTATAACAGCATAAGGAAAGAGAATCCG
>JAGODF010000166.1 GCA_017998375.1 Spirochaetota bacterium | reverse complement strand
CCTTCGGTATGGGCGCATCCACCCAGGCTCTCTTCGCCAGGGTCGGCGGCGGCATCTACACCAAGGCGGCCGACGTAGGAGCCGACCTGGTGGGTAAGGTCGAAGCCGGCATCCCCGAGGACGACCCCCGCAACCCCGCCACGATCGCTGACAACGTGGGCGACAACGTGGGCGACGTCGCCGGTATGGGCGCCGACCTCTACGAATCGTACTGCGGTTCCATCCTCGCCACCGCGGCTCTCGGCGCGGCCCTTCCCCTCCTGGGACAGGCCAACGTGAACGCCGTTATCGCGCCCATGATCGTCGCCGGGCTCGGGATTCTTTTCTCGGTCATCGGCATTTTCCTGGTGCGGACGAAGGAAGACGCTTCCATGAAGAACCTGCTGGCCGCGCTGAACCGCGGTGTCTGGGGATCTTCGTTCCTTCTCATAGCTGCCCTGGTAGTTCTGGCCTACATTAACATCATCAGCTGGGGCGTTTTCGGCGCCACCATCGCCGGTCTCGTTGCCGGCCTGATAATCGGCCAGTCCACCGAGTACTACACCTCCGACGACAACAAGCCGACCCAGGGCATCGCGGCCCAGCACACAATGGGACCCGCGACAGGTATCCTCGACGGTATCTCGACAGGTATGCTTTCTTCCGGCATCCCCGTGATAACCATCGTGATCGGCATCCTGGTTGCCTTCGGCGTGTCCGGCGGATTCGAGAACGTCTCCAACGGCCTCTACGGCATCAGCTTCGCTTCGGTTGGAATGCTGGCCACCCTGGGCATCACCCTGGCGACCGACGCGTACGGCCCCATCGCCGACAACGCGGGCGGCAACGCCGAGATGAGCGGCCTGGGCAAGGAAGTGCGGACACGCACCGACGCCCTTGATATGCTCGGCAACACAACTGCTGCCATAGGAAAGGGCTTTGCGATAGGTTCCGCCGCCCTCACGGCGATGGCCCTTCTGTCCGCGTACCTCGAAGAGATCAAGATCTGGATCGGCAAGTACGCCGCCGAAGCGGGCGGAACGTACAAGATCGGCAACGTGACGTTCTACTACAACTTTCCCCAGGGGATGACCGGCGACGCGAATAACGTTCTCGCAAGCAAGGCCACCCTGGCGAATTTCATTGCCGCGTACGACATCAACATCATGAACCCGCTGCTCCTCTGCGGCCTCTTCCTCGGAGCGATGGCGGTGTTCGTGTTCTGCGCCCTCACCATCAAGGCGGTGGGACGCGCGGCCGGCGCCATGGTCGAGGAAGTGCGGCGCCAGTTCAAGGAGAAGCCCGGCATCCTCCAGGGTACCGACAAGCCGGATTACGCGCGCTGCGTTGAGATTTCCACGAAGGGCGCCCAGTCCAAGATGATGCTTCCCTCGTTCCTGGCGATCATCATCCCGGTCGCGACCGGTCTCATCCTCGGCGTCGCCGGCCTGATGGGACTTCTGGCCGGTGCTCTTGCCTGCGGTTTCGCGTTTGCCTGCATGCTTAACAATGCCGGCGGCGCATGGGACAACGCCAAGAAGTACATTGAGAAGGGTAACCATGGCGGAAAGGGCTCCGACGCCCACAAGGCCGGCGTTATCGGCGACACGGTCGGCGACCCCTTCAAGGACACCGCCGGTCCTTCGCTCAACATCCTCCTCAAGCTCATGACCATGGTTTCGGTCGTGTTCTCGGGCGTGGTTGTGAAGTACTCGCAGGAGATAGGCAAACTGCTGGGTTTCATCAGGTAAGAGCCGCTTTCCATTGAGAATGAAAGAGGGGGCCCACGGCCCCCTCTTTTTTTTGGGATGTCCACAAGACATTATTTTGTTGATTTTTTCAAATCGATGAATATAGTAGTGATTAATGGCTTTCACCGGATAACCCCATGCATTCACCAGGAATGAAAAAAACGGACAGGCGCAGGGTGCTTGTTATCGACGACAGCAAGCTCAACAGGGCCATTGTGCGCAACACTCTCTCGAAACTCGACATGGATGTCGAGGAGGCGGGGGACGGAATGGAGGGCCTCGACATCCTGGGGAGCAGGCGCTTCGACCTGGTGCTCGTAGACGTCATCATGCCGAACCTGGACGGTTTCGGCTTCCTGGAGCGCTTCAAAAAGAACATGCGGCAGGATTTCGTTCCCGTCATCCTCATGACGGGAACAGAGGACCTGAACACCAAGATCAAGGGCCTGAACACCGGCGCGGACGATTACCTGATGAAACCGCTCAACGAGAACGAGCTGGCGGCCCGGGTCAACTCGCTCCTGCGGCTCAAGGCGATGCACGACGAGCTCTACGAGAAGAACATGATCATCAGGAAGGAGCTCGACATCGCGCAGAAGGTGCAGCAGTTCATCATCCCCAGGGACTTTTCCTTCATCAGCTACCCGTCAGTCAACGGGCGCTACCTTCCCATCGAGGACATCGGCGGCGACTTCTTCGACTGCTACACGCTTGGGGACGATACCGGCATCCTCATCGCCGACGTGACGGGCCACGGCATCCCCGCCGCGATGGTGATGACGATGTCCAAGCTGATATTCGGCGTCTACGCGGCGCAGATCGATTCGCCCAGCGTCCTTCTCTCGCGGATCAACAACGAGCTCAGGAAGCTCATCCTGGACAACCAGTATATCACCGCCTTCTACCTGATATACGACGCCGAGAGGAAACAGCTGCGCTTCACCAACGCCGGTCACGCGCGCCCGCTCTACTACAGGAAGAGCAGCGGCAAGATGCTCGCGCTCGACACCGACGGGCTTTTCGTGGGAATAAAGGAAGACACGGAGTACCAGGAGAAGACGCTTTCCGTGCAGGAAGGCGACAGGCTCTTCCTCTATACGGACGGCATTACGGAGCTGAAGAACGCGAAGCGGGAGGAGTTCGGCGAGAAGAGGCTGGCGAAATACATTGCCGACAACTCCGGCGCCGACGGCGGCGCCTTCTGCGACGGGCTTCTCGCGGAGGTCCGCGCCTTCTCCGGCGGCGAGGCGCCCGGCGACGACATCGCGTTCCTGGACGTGAAGTTCTGAACGATCCCGCGCGCGTGCGGCGGAAAGAACAATATCCGGCATTCCCATCCATTCCCCCGACAGGAGACGATACATGAACCGAAGGAAATCATTATGCGCAGTACTGCTCGCCGCGTCCATCCTCGCTATCACAGGCGCGTCGTGCAAGAAATCGGAACCGGGGCGCTACGTGAACCGGGAGAAGGGCTTCTCCATCATCGTGCCGGCGGAGTGGGACATCGAGGAGAAGAAGATGAACACGGACATGATCGCCGTGAGCCCGGGGGAGAGCGCCGAGGACACGTTCCGCGAGAACTTCAATGTCCTTGTGGAGACCCTGCCGAAGGAGATGACCCTGGACGAGTATTACATGAAGGGCATGCCCCTTTTCAAGGAGTTCGCCCGGGAGTTCATACAGCACGCCGGCGGTTTCGAGGATATAGACGGCGAGAAGTTCCGTTACGACATCGTGTCGCACAAGATGGGGCCGCTCCGGATCAAGGTGCTCCAGTATCTCTACGTGAAAGCGAAGAAGGGCTATCTCATTACCTTCTCCGCGGCGGACGAAAAGTTCGGCAACTACGAACCGATGTTCAAGGAAGTGGCGAAGGGGTTCAGGTTCGAGTGAGGAGCGGGCGGCTTCGCGCAGTTCACTCCGCTTTCGTGGCCCGCGCCGCCTTCTTCATTGCCAGCCCCGCCAGCGTGAGCGGCAGGAACAGGATGATAACAGGGAGCGCGAGATAGAACGCCGCCGCGCGCGCGATGTTCTTCGCGAAACCCAGGAGCATCGCGTCGGGCACCAGGTAGGGGCTGATATCGAAGGCGACCCTGGACGCGATGACGAGCGCGACGGACGCGAGGACGATAAGCGCCGAGGGATAAAGGAGCCCGCCTCCCAGCCACGACAGCTTTCTCTTCCACGGCGCGCTGATAATCAGCAGGAACGCCAGGTACAGGACGAAGAGCGCGCCTGCCGCGTATTTCAGGTAATGCCCCAGCGCGGCGGCCGTCATCACCCGCCGAAGAACCGCCGCGGCGCCCCCCTCCAGCGCGGGAGGCTGCATCCGGATGACGCCGTCGTCCAGGCTGAGCCCCGCCTTGCGGAGAAAGCGCCCGGCCATGTACTCGCCCAGCGCGGTGTCGGACATGCGGAAGAGCGCGAGAAGGAAGGCGCGGTTCCGGATGTCGGGCGCCTTCCTGATCTCGTCGACGAAGACCTGGGAGAGAAGGTGGCGCCTCCCGCCGGAGGCGTCGTCCACCCAGAGGCTGATCGTCACGGGCGGGAGCCGGAGTGTGCCGCCTTCCACTGCCCCGCCTTCGGAGCGCAGGAAGTCCAGCTGCTTCCCGATCTCGCGCTTGACCGCGCCGTCGATGAGCTTTTCGTTCAGGAGAGGCGCGAGACGCGGCGCCAGCGCCGCGAGATCCCCGGTGATTCTCGACGAGAAGGCGGCGCGATGCCGGTCGATGATCCTGGCGGCCTCGCGGTTTTTATCATCGAGCTCCGATTGCGCGTCCTCCATCTTGTCACGCGCGTCGTCGTATTCACTCTCCGCCCGTTCGATGGCGCGGCCGTTCTGTTCACGGTACTCCTCTATCTCCCGGAGGCGGGAGCGCAGGTGCGCGATCTCGGCCTCGCGGCGCTCCTCGAAGGCTTTCTCGTCGGGAACAGCGGCGGTCGCGCCCGTCCACGAGGCGCCCCGCGCTTCCGCGAGTTTCCTTTCCAGATCCGCGTATTCGGCCGTCCTGTTGGCGCGTTCATAGTGTGCGCGGGCCCGATCGAGCGTGTTCCTCGTTGTCGCCGCGGCAGTCACATATGTGTCGAGGGCCACGTCGCGGTCTATCTCCTCGCGGGCGGCGCGGTCCACGGAGGCGTTTTTCCCCTCCACGAACGCGTTGAGGAGATACGATCCCTTCAGCACCTCGGTGTAGAAAAGGCTGTTCGTGAGGACCGCGTGGATGACGGCGCCGAATGCAAGGAGGGTGATGACGATCATCGCCACTGCGGTTACTGCCACGCCAATACTACGTCCCGCCGATGTGCCGCCGCCTTCCATCATCCCCTCATTTGAAGTTCGCGCCGATGTAGTTCGTCAGGTTGCGGTAGACCCGCTCCATGAACGAGAACTGCATCACGTTGTGCGCGAGGAGATACAGGTTGAAGCGCCGGACCGCCAGGATGAGCGCGTTGTACACCAGGAGCGTCCTGAACTCGTCCGCGGGGAGCGCCCAGCCGGAGACGCGCTCCAGGCACTCCCGGTAGTACGAGGCATAGGTATCGAAGAGCTCCAGCGGCGCGTCGGCCGGCAGCGCGTAGACCAGGAACTCTATCAGGTCGCGCTGGGGGTTCTGCACGCAGGGAAGCTCCCAGTCGTAGGCGACAAGGCGCGGGCCTGGGCCTTCCATACGAAGGCATATGTTCCGCGTGTTGAAGTCGTTGTGCGTGAGCGTGCGGGGGCCGCGCTCCATTGCGGCGAGCGCGTTGTCGAAGCCGTCCAGGAAGCGCCGGGTGTTCGCCGCGGCGGGCGCGGTCACTATCCCCGGGAAGCGGCGCGCGTTGTACGCCGTGAGCTCCAGCAGGAGGTCGCGCGCGCCGGTGAGCGAGGGCCGGTCCAGGACCAATGCGTGGATGTCGGGCGGTATGGAATCGACGCGCCCCAGGTAGGCCGCGTGCATGCCCGCGAGGTCGGCGAGCACCGCGCGCATGCTCGCGTCGTCCCATTTCGCGGGGTCGTTCACCGTGTCCATGTGCGAGCACGGCGCGAGGTCCTCCATCAGCACCGCGAATATCTCCCTCTCCTTTTCGATTTTCGTGCCGTAGACCGCGGGGCAGTACTTCAGCATCGCCTCGCCCGCGTGCCGGCAGAACCCGATCTCGCGGAGGTGGCTGTTCTCGAAGCCGAAGATTTCGATGTGCGTCTCGAAGAGGCCGGGGAGCCGGTCCTCGCCGGAGAGCTTCGCCAGGCCGAGGCCCACGTTGAGGATTTCGCTGTCCGCAGACTTGAGCTTCAGCACCGCGTCGATGTCGCGGACGATATCGCCCTTCTTTATTTTCAGCCGGTACTTGAAGAGACCCTGCAGGCTCGCCGACTTCTTGCTGAGGATCGAGGTCACGATACCGGCGCCGCTGTCTATGTCGCGTTCCTCGAAGGAAATGACTTCCGTTTCAGGATCGCCGATGAGATCGGTGAAGAACTCCGGCTTGATGGCGTTGCGCGTGAGGCGCTTGGTGGGGCGGTTGCGCCCGAAGCGCTCGTGCGCCGAGACGAACTCGTTCGCCGTGATCGCGGCGCCGGTGGAGATGTCGAGCGCGAGGCAGGTGGCGGCGATGATCTCCGCGAAGCGGAAGAGCCTGCCGGGGCCGTAGCAGCCCAGCATCTCCAGGCAGTCGCGCTGTGTCGGGAGGCTGGTGCCCCCGCCCACGGTGCCGATCACCAGCGACGGGAGGTACGCCGTGAAGAGGATGCCGTCGCCCTCCTCGCGCATCTTGAAGATGCCGCTGGTCGATTCGTGCACCGAGGCGATGTCCTGCCCCGTCGCGGTGAAGATGCCGGCGATCACGTTGGCGAAATTGATATTGGAGCCTATCATCCCTATCTGGAGCGAGCCCACCTCGCCAGCCTGCCACGCCTTGACGTAGTCGCGCGGCTTCACGCGCATCGCCTTCTCGAGGATGCGGCCTTCCACCCAGCAGGAGGCGACGGCGCCCACGCCGCGCCCGTCGATATAGTTCTGGTAGTTGGCCTTCTTGTCGCCGGACATGTTGCCTTCGATGTTGTAGTGGCTGAACTTTATCGACTTGTCGCGCCTGATCCGCTCGGCGATCCATTCGCAGGCGACCCAGGTGCAGGCCGTGGTCATGTTCTGGCCCGCGGCGTCGCCGGTGTTGTAGTAGAAGCGCACGTGCACCGTGTCGCCGAAGATGAACGGGATGATCTCTGTGAGCTTCGCCACGGAGGACACGCTGTTGGCCTTCGCCTCGATCCGCCTGACGTTGTTCATCAGCCACTTCTCGAGGTTGACGGCGCCGTCCATGTCGTCGCAGAAGAAGACGGGCGCGCGCACCATCCTCTGCCGCGTCACGTGCACCTTCACGCCGCCCGCGTGATTGCAGAGGCGCGCGCCGCGCGAGATGGAGCTCACCAGCGCGCCCTCGGTTGTGGCGATGGGCACCGGGATGTAGCCGTCGGTGTAGACGCCCTTGATCATGATGGGCCCCGCCAGGCCGATGGGGACCTGCACGGCGCCGATGTAGTTCTCGATATTGCCGGCCAGCGTTTCCGGCCGCAGGATGGAATTGCAGATGTGGTCCAGGCGCGTGCCGGTGACGCCGCGCGTCCACTGCAGACGCGCGTCCACGGCCTCGTCGCTGTAGTGCTTCCCGCCGGGGAACGGGGGCACGCGCTCGATGTCGTACTCCCGTGCCACTTCCACGGGCGCCTCCACGGTGAGGAGCCTCACTATGGAGCCCAGGCGTTCCGCCGCCGTCTCGTTGGGGACGAAGATCCCGAGGATGATGCGCTTGGTGGTGTAGTCGTTCCGTATCTGAGCGATGCGGAGGCCCTGGATGGCGAACTCCGGGTCGGTCCTGCCGATGTACATGAGCGATATTTCGTCTCCCTGTTTCGCCATGATCTTCCAGTCGGTGACGATGCCCAGGCCGTTGTCCGAGATGTCGGTGATGATGCCGGTGTGCGACTTTCCGTTGACGATGAAGAACGCGTCGGGCTGGCGCCCCTCGTGGTAGTAGCGCCGCGAGTGCCCGCGCCCTGCGGTGGTTTCCTGTTCAGAAGACATGCGTATCACCCTGTCCGGTAGTGTCCCTTTCGATAGGGGATGATACTGTATACCATCGGCCCGGCTTTGTCAAGCCCGGATGGCGACCTTAAGCGGCACAATATTTCCTTGACATACCATCGGTCGCCGCGCGTGATTCAGGATAATGAGAACTATTCCCACAGACAAGATCACCTCCGCCGTCATCGAGCTCGCCCGCAGGGCGAACTTCGAGCTCTCCGTTGAGGTCGTTGCCAGGTTCACCGCGCTCAGGGACGACGAGGACGATGCCGCCGCGCGCTCAACGCTTGATATCATCCTCGAGAACGCGGAGATCGCCCGGCGCGAGCAGATTCCGCTCTGCCAGGACTGCGGCACAGCGATTGTGTTAGTGGAACTGGGACAGGACGTGCGCCTCGAGGGAAAGCTCCTGGACGACGCGGTGAACGAGGGGATAGGCGCCGCCTACGAAAAGTATTTTCTCCGCAAGTCGATCGTGGGCGATCCCCTGCGCCGCCGGAACACCGGCACCAACACGCCGGCCTTCATCCACGCGGAGTTGGTCCCCGGCGACCGCGTCCGCGTCACCGTGTACCTGAAGGGCGGCGGTTCCGAAAACATGTCGTCGCTGAAAATGTTCAATCCCACGGCATCGGAGGATGATATCATCGCGCACATCGCCGAAACCGTGAAGGCCGCGGGGCCGAACCCCTGCCCGCCGCTCTTCCTGGGCGTGGGCATCGGCGGCACCGCCGATATCGCCATGCTGAATTCGAAAAAGGCCGTGCTCCGGGGCGTCGGCACCCGTCATCACGATCCGTATTACGCGGAGCTGGAAGCGCGCATTCTCGGCGCGCTGAACGCGACCGGCGTGGGCCCGCTCGGATTCGGCGGGCGATCGACCGCGGCGGCCGTGTACATAAAGGAAGCGCCCACGCACATCGCCACGCTGCCGGTGGCCCTGAACCTGAACTGCCACTCCCTCCGCTACGGGACCGCCGAGCTATGAGCATGATCACCATCACATCGCCCCTCGACGACACCGCCATCGAATCGCTTCGTGCCGGGGACCGCGTCGTGCTCGACGGGATAGTGTACAC
>JAGODF010000165.1 GCA_017998375.1 Spirochaetota bacterium | reverse complement strand
TCCAGGAGCCCTGCAGGCTCTCACCCGAAAAGCCGGTGGAAACGCCCGAGAAGCCGTGGGCGCTCACCGGTCGTGCGGGGCGCATGCCGCAGCTTCTGAAGTCACTCTACCTGGGCGACAACGAGCCGTACTACAACGTCTACAAGGACGGCGACAGCGAAATGACCGATTTCGTGGGCACGCTGAACGAGAGGCTCGTGGATTTCGTCAGGGACGCCGACGCACTGGTGAGCGATTCCCAGTACCTGCCATCGGAGTACGAGTCGAAAAGGGGCTGGGGCCACAGCACCACGCACCACACGGTGAACATGGCGGTCCGCGCCGGGGTGAAGAAGCTCTTCTTTTTCCATCACGAGCCGCTCCGGAGCGACGACGACCTGGACTCCATCGTGGAGCATTACCGCGCCCTGGTCGCAGAGCGGGGGTACCGGCTGGAGGTCCAGGCCGCCATGGAGCGGACCACGCATGATGTGTGACGCGCCGTTCCGGGTGGTGTATATCATCCCGATTCTGATGAGTATACGGTGAATAGGGCGGCGGCCCGATGAAAATCATGTAACATCTTTTTGAAAGTATTGACAAATTAGAAATACTATTTAACGTGCACCCCCAATGGGCATATCAGCTGTTCAGGAACATCCCCATTAATGACTGATATGTGACCTCGACCGGGTACCAAACCTTATCTATATTTTCCGGAGGCACTGTTTTGAAAAAGACGACCGTTTGTATCATTGCTTTTGCCATGCTCGTATCGACCGCCGTGTTTGCGACACCCAATGAGGACCTTCTCCGGTCCGTGCGCATGGGGAGCTTCAGGGGAGTCACCGAGGCCCTGAAGGAAGGGGCCAGCGTGGAAACCCGCGACCCCGAGAACTATGACGCCACGGTGCTCATTCTCGCGGCCCACAGGGGGCTCGCGGAAGTAGTGGAGTTCCTCATCTCCAAGGGCGCAAACGTGAACGCCACCACCACGAAACACGGCATCTCAGCTCTCTCCCTAGCGGTGAAGAACCAGGACCTGCAGATCGTCCGGATGCTGGCGGCCAAGGGGGCCAACGTCAACCAGGCGAACGAGGAAGGAGTCACTCCGCTGTACCTCGCGACGAAGACCGGCAACGCCGATATCGTCCAGGCACTGGTTGAAAAGGGCGCCGCGGTGAACCGGCCCAGCGGCAGGGGAGTCACCCCGCTCATGGTGGCCGCTGAAAAGGGATACGCCGAAGTGGCGAGCATCCTCATACAGAAGGGCGCCAACATGAACGTGAGCAACGATTTCGGCGAGACGCCGCTCATTCTCGCGGCGAAGAAGGGGCACACCGGCGTGGCGAAGGCCCTGATTGCCGGCGGCGCCAACGTGAACGCGAAGACCAACGACAAGGATTACGAGCTCGTGATGGCGCACGTGACCCCGCTCATGGCGGCGGCCATCAGCGGCAACACGGAGATCGCCAAGGCGCTCATAGCGGCGAAGGCCGACGTGAACGCGAAGGACAAGTTCGGCAACTCCATCGTGCAGTACACCATCAACCACGGCAGGCCCGAGATCTTCAAGCTCCTCAAGGACGCCGGCGCGGTTGAAGCCAAGAACGTGGACGAGAGCTCGGTCAGGCCGGCGCAGATAGCGTACCGGAACCTCGACGAGATGTCCCTCACCTGGCTCTGGGTGCTGCTTGTCGTCCTCGCCCTGGGCGGCGGCGCCGCCGCGGGCTACTTCTTCTGGTGGAAGAAGAGGGGCGCCCAGCAGGCTTCGTAGCAGGGCCGCACAGCCATGGACTGGACCGGGGCATCCCGCGAGGGATGCCCCTTTCATTGAGATGAACAATTTCTTTTTCCAGCTCACGCCCGATATCATCCTCCGAGCCCTGGAGGAGGGCGGTTTCGCGCCCACGGGGCACTGCATGGCCCTGAACAGCTACGAGAACAGGGTCTACGACCTCATGCTCGATGACGGCTCCCATGTTGTGGCGAAATTTTACAGGCCCGGCAGGTGGAGCCGCGAGGCGATCCGCGAGGAGCACCAGTTCCTGCTCGAGCTCCGGGACGACGAGATACCGGTCTGCGCGCCGCTCGCGTTCCCCGGCGGGGACACCATCCGCGAGATAGAGGGCATCCTCTACGCGGTGTGGCCCCGCACAGGCGGCAGGGCCCCCGACGAGCTTTCCGACGACCAGCTCGGGATGCTCGGTAGGCTCCTGGCGCGGATACACAACATGGGCGCGGCGCGCGGTGCGGAACACAGAATCTCGCTCACGGGTGAAAGCTACGGGCTCCAGCCGCTCGCGCTTCTGCGGGAGCGGGACCTTCTTCCGGCGCACTGCAGGGAACGCTACACAGCCGCGGTGAGGGAGATAGTGAACGTGTACGATACCCTCCGCAAGGACGTGCCGTTTCACCGGATCCACGGGGACTGCCACCTGGGAAACCTTCTCCACGGCAGGGAAGGCTACTTCTTCCTCGACTTCGACGATTTTCTCACCGGGCCTGCGGTCCAGGACGTCTGGATGCTTGCCCCGGCCCGCGACACCGAGGGCCTGCGTCAGCGGAACGTCTTTCTGGACGCCTATCGTGTCTTTCGCGATTTCGATTCCTCGTGGCTCCGCCTCGTGGAGCCGCTCCGCGCGCTCCGATACATCCGCTACGCGGCCTGGATCGCGGCGCGCTGGGACGACCCGGCCTTCCCTCCGGCGTTCCCGCATTTCGGCACGGTGCAGTACTGGGAGGAGCAGACCGCTGATCTCGAGGAGCAGCTCGATATCATCCACGGGCAGGGCGATGAACTGCCGGAGGGGCTCCGCCGCGAGGAAAGCGCGGAGCCGGAGAAGGAACTCACCAACAAGGACTTCTTCTGGGACTGGGAAGAGAAGTAGCGGTCGAGCAGCGCTCCATTTTATCGATCTTATGGTAAATAATTATTGACTGATAAGATACCTGTTGATTCCGTGTTTCGTGGCTGGTAATGTTTGACGGCATGGCTGGAATACCGAAATGCGTGCGACGATGCAGTGGTCAACCACGCCGGAAAAGCTTTCTGCCTGTTTGTTCTTCGTGAAATCAAAAATAGACGCAGTACCGGGGGACCCGCGTTTTGGAGTGGGTGATATTCGCGTGATGTTCAATAAAAGGAGGGTGTATGATTATAATGCGAAAATCTTTTTTTCCTTTTCTCGCGGTATTGCTGCTTATGCCATTCATCACCATGTGCGACCTGGTAAATGACAATGATGATCCGCAGTCGGAAGGTTCTGTCGAAATAACGTCCGTCTCGCCATCTGCCGGATTAACCAATGGTGCTTCATATACTTTTACGGTTCAAGTATCATACTCATTGCAATCCGAGTCCCAGGGCGAACTTACCATCGGCTTCAATAACGATGATTCCGATATCAATGTGTGCTGGTTGATAGACGGTGTGGATTATATTGTCGATAGCGGTTCCGGCTCTCATACGTTTACTGTAACTAATGTTGTTGCGAAAAACTGGGGAACGGCTGGTGATTTTGAAGTATCTGTTTATTTATCCGAGTATCCCCATGGCGATACATGGGAGCCGTTGGATTCGGATTCCCAAGTATTAACATTTTAATAATACTGGTGCTTCTCGCTTAATGTAAATGAGCCCCCGCAAGGGGGCTTTTCCGCGTGGAAATGAATTTCAATGCGGGTGCAGGCCGTGCGCGACGAGGAAGGCCAGGACCGGCAGGTAGACCGCGAGGGCCAGCGCGCATTCCCGCGAAAAGAGGTGGCGCCTGAACGCCTTCCAGTTGAAGTATACATGGAAGATGATACCCGGCGCCAGAATGATGCCGAACGCGTTGTGCAGGGACATCCAGCCGAACTTCGACATGCCCCAGAATGTGCCGCCAGGATTGCAGCCCTGTGTTATCTCGTGGACCGCGAAGCCCGCGATAGGCAGCGTCACCAGTGAGAAAAAAGAAAGCATCGAAACGAAGACGCGCCAGTTTACCGGTTTCATGTGAGGTTTCTCCATACTATTGTTCCATATCGCACATCCCCTCGATGAGGGCAAGCGCGTTTTTTCCCAGGTCCGGCAGATAGTAACCGCCCTCCAGTACTGCGAAGAGCTTCGCGCCCAGGCGCGAGGCGCACTCCGCGGCGAGCGCTCCCACCCGCCGGTAGTCCTCCGTTTCGAGGCAGGCTCCCCAGTCCTTCTCGTACCCGTCGAAGCCCGCCGAGATGCCGATGATATCCGCGGGCCGGGCCCTGGCCAGGCGCGCCTCGGTTCCCCGGAGGAAGTCGCCGGGATTCGGGTGCTGGACGTTGATGACCTCGACCCGGCCGTCCCCGGCGAAGATGGCGTCGGTGCCGTCGCCGAAGTGGAGGTCTATGTCCAGGACCAGGGCCGAGGCGATCTTCCCCTTCGACAGGAGTTTCTTCAGGGCGATGGCCATGTTGTTGAAGATGCAGAAGCCCCAGTTGTGGTCGGGATTCGCGTGGTGCCCCGGCGGGCGCACGCAGGCGAAGGCGATGTTCCCATCCAGCGATAGCTCCGCCGCGTGGATGGCGCCGCCGGCAGCGAGCCTCGCGACTTCCAGGCGCGTCGGGTCCATTCGCTCCTGGCAGATGAGCCCCTCCGAATGGCAGCGCAGGATGTCGGCATCGGCGCAGGGTTCCGGCTCGACGACGGTGTAGCGCGGCGCGAGTTCCGCCATGATGGAGGAGACGCGGCCCGGGCATTCGCAGTCGGCGGCGGAGTATCCCGAGAGGAAGGCGGGATGATAGACGACGCGCACGCGTTCCGTTCCCGGGGAACGGTTCATATCAGCCCCTCGTTCGAGCGCTCCGTGCCGCGCAGCGACGCGTTCGGAGCCGGGAAGTCCTGGAAGAAATGGAATGAGCGGGATCGTACCATGGCAGCCTGCGTACCGTTACGGTGCGCGGCTTCCCGGGCGGGTCAAGAAGAATTTGCACTTGACACTCGCCGGAAGAAGGCGCATTTACACGGCATGCTACCGGGGAGACGATGATGGCGGACGCGATGACCGACAGGGCGCTCGAGGCTCTCGAATGGAACCGGGTCACGGAGATCCTTGCCGCGGGCTGCGACACGGAACCCGGGCGCACGTTCGCGCGCTCGCTGGATCCGCTTCCCAGGGACGCCGCGGCCTCGCGGATGCGGAAAATCAGCCACCTGAAAAACATCCGCCTGCTGGAACACGAAGTCCCCGACTTCTCCGGGATAACGGAGGTTGCCCGGCTGGCGGCCCTGGCTGCGAAGGGCGGGGTACTTTCGCTGCGCGAGCTTTCGTCGGTGCGCGATTTCCTGGGGGCTTCCCGGCGCCTCCGGGGGTTTCTGCGTGCGCATCGCGCCGCATATCCGGAGCTGGGAAGCGAGTGTGATGCGATCGCGCCGCTGGAGGAGCTCACGTCCCTCCTGGGCAGGGCCATCGCCGAATCGGGGTTACTCAGCCGTTCCGCGTATCCGAAGCTTGCGGTCATCGAGGACGAGATATCGTCCCTCCGGGGGGAGATAGAAAAACAGCTCGGGAGCATGATACACTCCCCCTCGCTGGCGCCCCATCTCCAGGAAAGAATGTTCACCACGCGCGGCGACCGGTACGTCCTCCTGGTGAAGGCCGGCTCCCGGGGCCGCGTGCGGGGCACTGTCCACGACGTTTCCGCCAGCGAGGCGACGCTCTACGTGGAGCCCGACGCGATCACCGATCTGAACAACCGCGCGGTTATGAAGGAGCACGAGCTGAAGGCTGAAACCGCGCGCATCCTCGCCGCGCTCTCGGCGCGGGCGGGGCAGGACGACGCGGATATAGAATCGAACCAGGTCGCGATCGCCGGATTGGATTTTCTGAACTCCGCGTCGCGCTTCAGCGAGGCCGTCCGCGGTTGCGAGGTGGAACTCACGGAGGAGTGCGCCGCCGAGCTCCTCGACGCGCGCCATCCACTCCTGCACCTGATGGACCCCGGCGGCGTGGTGCCCAACACCGTGAAGCTCGGCGGCGGATGCCGTTGCCTCGTTATATCCGGCGCGAACACCGGGGGGAAGACCGTGCTCCTGAAAACCATCGGGCTGTGCGCGCTCCTGGCGAAATACGGTCTCCATCTTCCCGCGGGCCCCGATTCGCGCATCGCCGTATTCGGCAACATCTTCGCCGATATTGGCGACGACCAGAACATCTCGCAGTCCCTCTCCACATTCTCGGGACAGATACTCGCACTTCGGGAGATGCTGGAGCGCGCCGACTCCGCGAGCCTCCTTCTCGTGGACGAAATCGTGGTGGGCACCAATCCCCGCCAGGGCGCCGCGCTGGCGCGCGCCATCCTGGAGCGCCTGGCGGACACGGGAGCCATCATGGTCGCCACGACGCACTATTCCGAGCTGAAGAATCTCGCATCGGCCGACGAGAGATTTCTGAACGCGTCGGTTTCCTTCGATCCCGAGACCTTCGCTCCCACCTACCGGCTGTTGACCGGCATCCCGGGTTCGAGCCACGCCATCGAGATCGCGGGACTCTACGGCATGCCGGGGGACGTCACCGCCAGGGCGCGGTCCCTGCTGGGAGAGACGGAGCTCACCGCGGAAGCGCTCATCGAAAAGGTCCAGCGCCTCGACGAGGAGCTCCACCGGGAGCGCGCCCTGATGGAGGACCTGAAACGCGAGCTCGACCGCGAGAAGCGCGACCTGGAGGAGGGGCGGCGCAGGCTCAGGTCGCTGGAGGCGGAGCTCAAGTCTGCGCGGGGGCTGGAGTTCCTGGAGGAGCTCCGGGAGCTGAAGCGCGCCGTCTCGGACCGGGCGAGGGAGATACGGGACGCCGACATGCGCCGCCTGGGCGAGATACGGGGCGAGGCGGAGAAGATGGAAGAGTCGGTGCGCCGGGGTGTCGCCGATGCCGAGACGGCGCGGCGGTCTTCGTCACACGCGGCGTTCGATCCCGCCGGTGCCGCGCCGGGCGACGAGGTGCTTGTCGTCCCGCTGGGCAAGACCGGCATGATCGAGAGCGTGGACGCGGCCCAGGGTACGGCGCAGGTCCTCCTGGGCGGGGTGATGAAATCGCGCCATGCTTTCGATGAACTCATGGTGCCGCGCGGCGGAACAAGGAAGAAGAGGAAGGAAGCGGCCGCGCCGCCCCGGAAGGGCGCGGTACCGGACCGGTCGGTGCCTCTCACGGTGCAGACGCAGTACAATACCGTCGACTTGAGGGGCAGGCGGGTCGACGAGGCGCTGGAGACGATGGGCGCCATGCTCGATTCCATGGTGCGCAGCGGAATGCGGAGCGCCGTCATCATCCACGGCCACGGCACGGGAGCGCTCAAGGCGGCCGTGCGGGACGCCCTGCGGTTCTCGTCGTACGTGACGGATTTCAGGCCCGGCGACTACGGCGAGGGCGGCGACGGCGTGACCATCGCGCTTCTCAGGGATTGAGGCCGGCCGCGTCCATGACGAATTTTACGATCGCGTCGATATCATCCCTTTTAAAGACCGGCATGCCGACGGGGTGATGAGCGTCGCTCGCCAGGGCGATGATGTTCTCCACGCCGGCAAGGTACAAGGGCGATTCGGTGGAGGGGCCGATCACCTCTATCTTGGGATACGCACCCTCCTTCTGCCCCTCGATGATGACGAGGTCGCAGGCGGCGAAGAGGGACGGGGCCGCGTCCAGCGGCGAGAGGCCGCCGGTGTTGTCTGCGATGATGGCCAGCGACTGCCCGTTGGTGATGGAACTGACGGCGGCGCCGGAGCTCCGGTAGCGGTGCGTGTCCTTCCCGGGGTGGTCAATGTCGAATTCGTGGCGCATGTGCTTGACCACGCCCACGCGCATCCCCCCGGCAGTGAAGCGGGCCACGAGCTTCTCGATGAGTGTCGTTTTGCCTGAGCCGGAGCGGCCGGTGAAGGCGATGATGGGAGCTGTTTTTTTCATTGCCACGGGATGGTCCATCCGGAAAAATCGCATCATGCTCGCCGGGGAAAGGAGCGATGTCAAGGACAAATACAACTGGGCGCATCGGTGACATGGAGGCTTTCATCATCGCCGGGGGGAAGGGCAGGCGCTTCGGCGGCGACAAGCTGCTTCACCCGTACCGCGGCAAGCCCCTCGTGCGCCACGCGGTCGATATCATACACACCGTCTTTACCGATGTTTCCATCATCGCGACGGGAGGCGAGCGGTTCGGCTTCCTCGGCATTCCCTGCTATCCCGATCTGGTCGACGGCGTGGGCCCGCTGGCGGGGATCTACACGGCGCTGTCCCGGACGGACAGGGACCGCTGCTTCATTGTTGGCGGAGACATGCCCCGCCTCGACGCGGGATTTATCAGGCACCTGGCCGGCCTGTCGCGCGGATACGACGTGACTGTGCCCGTGGTCAACGGGGAGTTCGAGACGCTCCACGCGGTGTACTCGAAGCAGTGCCTGGGCGCGGTGCGGGACGCGATCGAATCGGGCGAAAAAAGGATTGTAAGCTTTTTCGGTCGGGTAAGAGTCCTTAAGGTAGGCGAGGCGGAGATCGCGCGTTTCGGGCGGCCTGATGAAATGTTCCGGAATATCAACTTCAGGAACGACCTGGACGACGATCTCCCGCCGTCCTAGGGCATTCTCCCCATTCCCTTCACTTCGCGGATGATATTCTTCAACACGGCGTTGTCGGGGTTCTCGTGGTGGATCCTTTCCATCCCGTGTATCACCTTCGCGAGCCGGAACCTTTCCTCCGTGTACGCCCGGTCCGCCGCCTTGGCCCTCAGATAATAACCGTATGCCTTCCGGTATTCCGAAAGATGAAAACAGCTGATGCCCATGTTCGACAGCGCCCGGGCATAGAGGGGATCGAGACGGATCGCCCTCTCGAGGTGGGTTACCGCCTGGTCGTACCTTCCCAGGTTCATGCAGGCCACGGCGATGTTGTTGTGATAATACTTGACC
>JAGODF010000164.1 GCA_017998375.1 Spirochaetota bacterium | reverse complement strand
GGCCCGCGGTGCTCGACATGCTGCGGCAGGTTTCCCCGGATGCCTACGGCCGCCGGGCGGAGGCCATACGGGACGCGGCCCGCGCCGGCGGCGCCGCGCTCTTCGCGGAGGACGGCGGCCTTGCCGACTTCGGGCACAACGCGCGGGCCTGGGAGGAGATCTGCCGGGGCGTGAAGCGCTCCATCGAGGAGGGGGCGCTCGCGGACGACAACGCGGTGCTCAAGGTCCTCGGCTACCTCATCGCGAAATCCACGGCAGGGAGCGACGCGGAGCTCCAGCTCTTCATGTCGCGCACGGTGGCCTCGCTCTGCGAGTCGTTCTCCCGGGGGAACAGGCCGGAAGTGCTGAAGAACATCGTCGACCTGGTGATGCCGCAGCTCTTCGCCGAGATCGAGCGCGGAGGGAATTTCCAGGCTGCGTTCACCACCATCTACAACATCGGCAGGACGGTCATCGAGTCGGGGCGCGTCTATCTCATCGACCATTTCACCGACTGCCTGGCGCGCTTCACCTTCCGCTTCCCGGAGTTCTCCGGCATCGCCGCGGACTGGTCGGTCATCGTCAACTCGAGCCACCTGGAGAACATCCGCACCTGGATGCGGCTGGTCGAGCTCGACCCGCCGCGCATGAAGAGGCTCGCGGCGAGCCTCATCGTCAACCTGAAGCTGGGCGGCGTCTTCCTCAAGGACACCGACGTCTTCCAGCGCGATATCTCCCGCCTCCTGAACAGCGACTACCGCGAGGTCTTCTACCTGGTCACGTCGCTGGCGGCCGTGTTCCCGGCCTTCTACCACGACATAGGCGCCACGGGGGACATCCGCAGTTATACCGAGCGCATCGACACCAACCACAGGATGAACGACCTGGTGCACTTCATCCGGAAGCAGGTCCACGTGGAATCGAGCTCGCGGACGGTGCTGCTCATGCAGCGCGCCATGGAGTACTGGCTCACGGGCAACAGCGAGCCGCTGAAGGGCATGGTGCCCTCCGAGGTGTACGACGGACTGGAGGGCATGCTGGCCCTCGACGGCCTGGACGGCAGGAACGAGGCGAGGGCGCTGGTAGACGCCGCGAAGAAGCAGTTCGGCGCGAGGAAGGACGCGCGCTTCTGGGACTTCCTGGACGCCGTGGACCCCGCGGCATTCCTTGACTACGCGCGCGCCGCCGCTGGCGACGAGAGAACGAAGGATGCCGTCGCCCTCTTCGCCGAATTTTTCGACAGGAAGTCCCCCGCCGAGATGGGAAAAATGCTCCGCCACGTCGCGCGCAAGTTCGGCATCGACACGGAAAAGAAGGCCATCTGGAAGCTGATGTACGAGCTCACCGACGCGCAGTTCTGGAACCTCTTCGAGGGCGCCGAGAAGGCGGGCATCTCCCGGGTGAACGTGGAGAAGCTCCTCAACTTCCTCCACGTCTACCGGCTCCTCTACGACAAGTACAACTTCTCCGACGTGCGCATCATCGACCGGCTGGAGGACTACGCCGACCGCGGGCTCTTCTCCCCGCCCGCGTTCTTCTTCACCGTGCTCCGGGGCAAGGACCCCCTGACCGCGCTGGACGCGCTCCTGTTGATGCAGTCTGCCCTCAAGGAGGAGATACTGCTCTCCGGCACGGCCTTCGAGCCGCTGGACACCATCGAGTTCAAGCGGCACATCGCCTTCGGCATCCCGTCCATGTACGGCTCCTACAAGGAAAAGAAGTTCGACACGCTCCGCGTCTTTTTCCATATGAACATCGTGCGGTCGCACCTTTTCGAGAAAGCGATAGAAGGGTTGCGGATGGAGAAGGGTGGCTCCTTCAACCTGGCGACCGTGAAGAAGATGCTCCGGCTCTTCTTCCGCGCGTTCCTGGTGGACGGCCTGGCCAACCAGGAGATGA
Source organism: Spirochaetota bacterium (assembly GCA_017998375.1). Classification (GTDB taxonomy): domain Bacteria; phylum Spirochaetota; class UBA4802; order UBA4802; family JAGODF01; genus JAGODF01. Next base: position 7,035 of record JAGODF010000164.1, on the reverse strand, counting down.
TCACGGTGATGGGGCTCCTGGACGCGCCCAACACGCGCACTTCGCAGTTCCGCGACATCGTCACGCACCTCCTGGTGATACACGGGGAGATATCCGACCACTTCAACGAGACCTTCCGGTTCGTCTGCCGCGAGGCGATACGGAACATCGGCATCGAAAGGATCTCCGAGCGCTACCTGGGCGCCGAGGGCGGCGCCTGCGACGTGGAGGTGGTCGTGGACCGGTTCCTGCGCGACCAGATCATGCAGTCGCCGCTCCTGCAGCTCTTCGACAACCTGCTGGTGCGGCTGCGTGATTTCCTGTCGCACGCGCTTGAATCGTGGGGCGACGATACGGTCCTCAACCGGCGCGGGCGCAGGGCGAGCAAGGGGTTTATCGTCATCCCCGTCAAGGGCGGCGCGCCGCCGAAGGAGGGCGCCACCTGCGCGCCGGTCTGGGAGGTCGGGGGCAAGGCGCACGGGCTGATGTTCGCCTCGCGCCTGGGCGGGATAGAGGTGCCCGACGGTTTCATCATATCGTCCGAGTTCTACAAGCGCGTGAAGGAGGACAACATCCGCAACCCGCGCTTCCGGCGGAAGCTCGTCCACCTGGTGAAGGTCTACGTGGACGAGTTCACGGGCGGCCGTTTCGCGAGCACCGCCGATCCCGCGCTCCTCTCGGTGCGGAGCGGCGCGGTCTTCTCCATGCCCGGCGTGATGGACACCATCACCAACGTGGGCATCACCGAGGAGATCCTCGACTCGATGTCGCGGATAGACTCCTGGTTCGCCTACGACTGCTACCGGCGCCTCATACAGGACTTCGGCATCTCATCGTACGGCATCGACCGCTCCGTCTTCGAGAGCCTCATGGCCTCCGCCAAGGCCGACGCCGGCGTGGACCTCAAGGAGAAGCTTACCGGCGGGCAGATGAAGCTCCTCACGCGGAAGTACCGCTACGTCATCAACGACTACGGCCACTCCATACCCAAGGACCCGTACGAGCAGCTCCTCTACGCGATACTCGCGGTCTTCCAGTCGTGGGACAGCGAGATAGCGCGGAACTACCGGCAGTTCGTCAACATCTCCGACGCGTGGGGCACCGCGGTGATCGTCCAGCGGATGGTCTTCGGCAACATCAGCCCCACGAACATCACCGGCGTGGTCCACAGCAAGTACCTCGGCAGCGAGAAGATATCGCTCTTTGGCGAGTACAAGACGCGCGCCCAGGGGCACGACATAGTGAGCGGCGTGGCGAAGGTCTTCCCGGTGAGTGAGGAGCAGAAGAAGATCCACGCCCGGCTCGCGGGCTTCCCGTCGATGGAGACGGCGTTTCCCGGACACTACGCGACGCTCGCCGCAGCGGTGAAGCGGATACGCGACGGCTGGGGGAACGACGTGGAGATAGAGTTCACCTTCGAGGGCGATACGCTCTACATCCTCCAGATACGCGGCATGACGAAGCACGTCTTCGCCGTGGACGAGATCGACGAGGAGCCCGCCGATCTTCAAAACGCGCTTTTGGGGCAGGGGCTCGCCGCGTCGGGCGGCGCGGTCTCCGGGCGCGCGGTCTTCAGCATAGCGCGGATAGACGCGATGCGGAAGCGGTATCCGGACGAGCGCGTCATCCTCGTGCGGCCGGAGACCAACCCGGAGGACGTGATCGGCCTGAAGAAGTCAGACGGCATCCTCACCTGCGTGGGCGGCATGACCTCGCACGCGGTGCTCCAGATGCGGCGGCTGGAGAAATCGGGCGTGAGCGATTTTTCCGTCATGAAGATAGACGAGGACCGGAACGCGGCGCGCGTCGACGCGCCGGAAAAGGGCGCGGTGACCGTGAGCGAGGGCGACTTCATCACCATCGACGGCAACACCGGCAATGTGTATCTCGGGAAACACCGCACCAGGAGCCGGGGCCTTTCGAGCGGGTGAGGGGATATATGTCATTCCCTCGCAGGCGGGAATCCATTCGTTCATTAATAATAATTCGTACCTCTGTGTCTCTGTGCCTCTGTGGTTAGTCGTTCAATTATTATTAGAGGGGTAAGTTACAATGGCAACCATATCGAACCAGTCGCCCGTGGGGATCAACGGGATCGGGAGGATAGGCAAGCTCCTCGTCTGGCTCTTCACGGCCAGGAAGGAACAGAAGCAGGTGGTGATATCGACCGGTCGCGAGGCGGGGAAGACGCTCGACGATCTGGCGTCCTACCTGGCGTTCGACTCCACCTACGGGCCGTACGAGCGCTTCTTCTTCGGCTTCGGCACCGAGGGGAAGGTGGAAGTGCGCGACGGCGCCGTGTATCTCAACGGCGTGAAGGTCGTGTGGCTCTCCGACGCGAAGTGCCGCGTGCCGGGGAACATCCCCTGGGCGGAGCACGGCGCCGAACTGGTCTTCGACACCACGGGAAAGATGGCGGACCCGTCGAAGAACGACGAGAACAGCCTGCGCGGGCACCTGAACCACGCCAGGAAGGTGGTGCTCACCGCGCCGTTCAAGATCAAGGAGAAGGGCACCGCGATGCCCGCCGACGCGGTGACCGTGGTGGGCGGCGTGAACCTCGACTGGTACGACGACGCGAAGCACCGGGTGATATCGAACGCGTCGTGCACCACCAACTGCGTGGCGCCGCCCATCAAGGCGCTGGTGGACCATTTCGGCGAGAAGTTCATATCGTACTCCCTCACCACCGTGCACGCCGCGACCAACTCGCAGAGCGTGCTCGACACCCTGCCGAAGGCCGGCGACAAGGACACGCGCAAGCGCCGCAGCATCATCAACAGCATGATCCCCACCTCCACGGGCGCCGCGGGCGCGGTGCTGGAGGTGATCCCGGAAATCCGCGAGATGGGCATAGGCTCGCAGGCGTCGTCCATCCGCGTGCCCACGAACACCGGCTCCATCGTGATCCTCGACGTGACGCTCATGGGTGAGTACGACAACACCTACATGCACGGCATCTTCAGGGAGTACGCGGCTAAGTTCCCGGAGGTGATGCGGTTCTCCACGGAACAGCTCGTGAGCGCCGACATCGTGGGGAGCAGGTACTCGACGATATACGATTCGCCCTTCACGCACCGGCGCACCTCGAAGCGCGGCGACCAGCTCTTCACCATGGTGGACCTGAACTTCTGGTACGACAACGAGTTCGGCTACGCGAACTCGCTGGTGCGGCTCTACGACCACATACTGGGGAGAAGGTAGCCCGGGACCGCGCTGCGGAGCGCCATCGATAAAAAACTTGAGCCGGAGAGGCATGACCATGAAAAAAGATTATAATAAAGAATTCCATGATTTCCTCGAGAAGGAGAAAACCCTGGCGGTGATGATGCTCAAGAGGTCCCGGGAGTTCGCCCCCCATCCCGCCCTGCGGTTCATGCGGAACGGTGCCTGGGAGTCCCTGGCCTGGGGCGATTTCGGCGAGCGGATACGCGCCGCGGCGATGGGGCTCCTGGATCTCGGAGTGCCCGCCGGGGCGATGGTGTCGATCTTTTCCCAGAACCGCCCGGAATGGGCCATCGCGGACCTGGGTATCCTCTCCATTCGGGGCGTCACGGTCCCGGTGTATGCCACCAATTCGGCGGATGAAACCGAATACATCGTGAGGGACGCCTCGGTGTCGATCATCTTCACGGGGGACCAGGTCCAGTACGACCGCGCCAGGTCCGTCATGAATAAAGTGTCCGGCCTCGCCAGGATCATCGCCTTCGACCGCGATACGACCATCAGCGGTCCGGAAAGCATGTACTTCGACGATCTCCTTGCCCTCGGGAGGGCTTCGGAGAAAGCCGGGGAGCTCGAGAAGCGGCTCGCGGAAGTCGAGAGCGACGACATGCTCACCCTCATCTACACCTCGGGCACGACGGGCCAGCCCAAGGGAGCCATCCACACCCACAAGAGCTTCATGGCCGGGATATTCCCCTCCATGGAACGGTTCCCCGAGGCGGGGCCCGGGAGCGTGTCCCTGGCGATCCTGCCCCTGAGCCACGTCTTCGAAAGGATGTGGTCCTATGGGTGCATGATCGTGGGAGGGGAGATCGCCTACTGTCCGGACCCGAAAAAATTTGTCGAGGTGATGCATGCCGTTCGTCCCCAGTACCTGACAAGCGTGCCGAGGCTCTGGGAGAAGGTGTATGGCACCATCAACGAGGGACTGAAGAAAGCGTCCCCCATCAAGCGCAGGCTGTTCACCTGGTCCCTTGAAACGGGACGGGCCGCGTACCGGGCCCGGAAGGCGGGTATGAAAAACGGCATCACCGGGGCGATCAAGCTCCGAATAGCAAAGACCCTGGTCATCGACAAGGCGCAGAAGGCCCTGGGGTGCGAACGCAACCGGGTCTACCATGTAGGGGGCGCGGCCTTCGCCCGGGAGATCAACGAGTTCTTCCAGGCCCTGGGGATCAACATCGTCCAGGGTTTCGGCCTCACGGAGTTCTTCCCCGTGGCGGTGGGATACAACGACCACGGGAAGGTCGGGGCCTGCGGTCCCATCATCCCCATGGTGGACGTGAGGATCTCCGACGAGGGGGAGATACAGCTGAAGGGCCTGAACTGCATGAAGGGATATTTCAACAAGCCCGAAGAGACCGGAGCCGTCTTCACGGAGGACGGCTGGTTCAGGACCGGCGACGTGGGAAGGGTGGAGGGTGATAAGCATCGCTATATCGTCATCACCGACCGGATCAAGGACCTCCTCATCACCGCCGGCGGGAAGAACATCTCGCCCCAGCAGATAGAGCTCCTCCTGGGGGACGACCTCATGATAGAACAGGCCGTGGCGATAGGGGACGGGAAGAAGTTCATCTCCGCCCTGATCGTCCCCGCCTATCCTCTCCTGGAAGCGTATGCCAGGGGAAACGGCATCCCGTTCTCGTCACGGGACGATCTAGCCGGGAACCCGGATATCATAAAGTTCTACGAGGAGCGTGTCGCCGAGCGCACGAAGTCCCTGGGACAGGTGGAGAAGATCAAGAAGATACGGATCCTGACCGAGGAGCTTTCCCAGGAGTCGGGGGAGCTCACCCCGACCATGAAGATCCGGAGGAAACTCGTGAACGAGAAATACCGGGACCTTATAAACGATATCTACCGGGAGTGAACAGGCGGGCTTCCGTGGCATAATCGGCGTGAGAGGCTCCGCGGAGACGCGGGCATGGCCCTCACTCATCCCCGGCCCCTCTCCCGTAAAAGGAGCGCGCGTTGAGAAAGGTTAAACGGCAACCGCAGAGGTACAGAGGAACGGAGGGAAACGGAAAAGGTGGGGGCCCTGGGAGGAGAGGCAAGGTGTCATCACGAGGAGGCCGCAGGCCGACGTGGTGATCCCTATCCTTGAGCGTGTTCCGAGATGGAGAAGATCGCCACGCTCCCTGCGGTCTCTCGCGATGACAGTGTTGGCCAGCGTGAAAAAAATAAATCCCTCCCTCCCCCTCGCCGGGGGAGGGTCGGGGTGGATGTGCAGTTACCCGGCGACCGCCTCCGCGGCGGAGGAGGCGGAAATACCGGTGGCCGCGTCGTACGCCTCGTCGGTGACGACCGCGTACACGTGGTAGGTCTTCCCGGCCTCGAGCCCGGCCACGGTGAAGGGCGACGCGGCGTTCCCGCCGGCGTCATGCCGCGCGAGCGGGCCGCCTGCTGCGCCGTTCTCCTTCTTCTGGGTGAAGATGGCAAGATGGTGCCCGCCGTTCACCGGCTGGAAGCTTACCTGTATCTCGCCCGGATTCGCCCCTGTCGCCGCCACGAGCTCCGAGGGCGCCGCCATGCCGTTGTTCCCCACGCTGAGCGCCAGCGGCGCGCCGCTCCTCTGGAAGTTCGCGTTCCTCCCCAGGAAGGCGCAGTAGCCGGATATTTTCTTTTTCCGGCCTTCGATCCTCCACGACTCGCGCAGTATCCCGTCGACATGCTTCCAGGCTTCCACCAGGGCGAGGAAGGCGCTTCGCACCTTCTTCTGTTTCATGGTGTTCGGGTTCGCCGGCTTCCGGTACGGCCGCACGAGCGTCCTTCCGTCCCTCTCGTAATACACGAATCCGTCGATGTTGTTGCTAAATCCCTTGATTGCGGCGTTCGTCTTTACTTTGCCCATTGGTGGGCCTCCTTGTATGAATATGATTTTCGGGCCGCCTCATGGCGCCCGTTGCCCCGGATCGTCGCCCGGGGGCGCTTCCGTTTTTTACCTCCCTAATATATAAGTGAGGATTTTCGCCGAAATCCGCCGCGGAAAATTTCCAACACCGGAAAAAAGTTAATTACTGCTCTTATCTAAGAGCAGTAAGCCCGACTTAAGAGTACTATAAGAGCATAATAAGAGTGGTAAAAGAGTACTATAAGTGTACTATTGGAGTACTATGAGACTTGTCTTATAGTACTCCTATCTTTTTGGGCGGTGAAAACTGGTTACGGCAACCACAGAGGCACATAGGCACGGAGGGAGTGTTGCACCGGGTCCCCCTCCCTTGAGGGGAGGGGACAGGGGAGGGTGGGGCTTTGGCTCACGCGGAGACGCGGAGGCGCGGTGAAAGGCAACGGCCAAGGAAACCACAGAGGCACAGAGGCACGGAGGGAGTGGTGAACCCTGTCCCCTCCCTTGAGGGGAGGGGACAGGGGAGGGTGGAGCAATGACTTACGCGGAGACGCTGGTTTTTGTTCGGGGATATGAAATTTTTCGAAAAATGATCAGTTGAAATAATGGAATGTGGGTTTTTCAGTGGGCGATGGAAGGAAATTGTGACTTGACTTGAGGCTAAAGGAAGTTGTAGTATTTGAGTGGATGAAGCAAGAGTGCTTGTAATTAGATGAATTAACGGTTATTGCGAAATTCGGATATTTGCTGTTAGTCGCAATAAAATGGGGGTATCTTTTTGATTAAGAAAATAATGCTTACTGTTTCATGTATTTCACTATTATCATGTGCTAATAAAGATTTTAAAAACTATACTGATTTAATAATTAATTCAGTAGAAAAGAATACCATCTATAAATATGACAATATTTCTGATGGTTATATAACTTTTATTTCTGATAAAGGTCTTAAAATCGGGATAAATGCAAATAATTATTATT
>JAGODF010000163.1 GCA_017998375.1 Spirochaetota bacterium | reverse complement strand
GTCCAGGGGACCGGGAGATTGCTGGTCATCGACGACGACCCGGTAATCCGGAACATAGCCGCGGGGATCCTCGCTGAGTGCGGCTACGACGTCTCGGCGACGGCCGGAGGCGCCGAGGGGCTGGACCTTATCGCCCGCGAACCCGGTACCTTCTCCGGGGTGCTCCTGGACATGTCGATGCCGGGCATGTCGGGACTCGACGCGATTGAAAGGATTCGGGCAATCTCCCCCGATATGCCCGTGCTCCTTTCGTCCGGCCTGCGGCTCGACGACGCTCTTCTTAAGAATCTCGAGGAGATCGGCATCCCCTTCATACAGAAGCCCTACAACGCGGGCGATCTCTCCGCAAAGATCTGCGACATCATCACCGTACGGAAGAGCGGCTGAACTCCGGCATACGCCGGAAACGCAGAGCGGCAAACATGACGCGACGACCGATAGGCGCGATGCATGCGGATTTACACCCCGAACACCACCGCACACCTACCCCAGCCGCGCTGCCCGCTCGCTGAAGAGGCACCGGTGGAGCACCTCGCAGTACCGGTCCATCTTCACCTTCCCCTGTCCCGACACGGAATATCGCCAGAAACCGTAGAGCTTCGTGAGGTTCACCAGGCGGTCGCTGTAGTTCTCCCAGGTGAACCGCTCGTTCACCCGCCGTATCCCGCCGGCTGAAATCGAATCCCAGAGCCCCGAATCCGATTCCAGCATCCCCAGGCACTTTTCCAGCCCCCGGGAGATGAGGTCCGGCCGGCTCGTGTTGAGGAGATAGCCGCTCACGCCGTCCTCGATGATCTCGATGGGTCCCCCGAACCGCGGGCCGAAAGTGGGGAGCCCCGACACCATCGCTTCGAGGATGGTGAGGCCGAAGGCTTCGAAGAGGGCCGGCTGGACGAAGACCCCCTTCCTGCCGGCGATGATCCGGTAGACCTCGCCGGTATCGCTCTTCTCGATGCCGGGGAGCCACCGCACGAGGCCCTGGAGTCCATACTTGTCAATCAGCTCGTACGCCAACGATATCTGGTCCCGCTCCTCGGCGTCGTGCGATTCCTCGAGGCGCGTGGTCCCGGCGGCGAAGACCAGGTTGTATCTTTTCCTCAGCCACTGGCTCATGCCGAAGGCCTCGATGAGTCCCGTGATGTTCTTGATCTTGTCGAACCGCGCCATGGTGAAGATGGGGGGCTTCCCTGGTTCGTCGAGCTTCCCGAAGAGGTCCGGCGAATCGTCGGTGAAGAGGCGTGCCTCGAGGCGCTCGGTGTGATGGTGTACCCGCCTTTCATGTTCCCCGAAGGGGAAGTACATCTCCTGGTCCACCCCCGGCGGAATCACGTTGAACTTCGGCGCGTAGATGTTCACGCCGCTCACCACCTGGTAGAGCCCCGGCATGGTGAAGAACTGGTACGACTCGTACTGGCCCATGGAGTTCTCCGTCCCGGCGATCTCCTGGTAGGTGCTGGTGATGATGAAATCCGCCTTGTTCATGGCGAGTATGTCGGCCGTGAACTGGAGGGAGAAGTTGTAATCGTGCTCCATGTCCCGCCAGTAGAGGTCCGAGAAGAGGTACTTGGTCTTTTCCAGGGCGTGGGCGATGGTGCACTGTATGACATCGAGCTTGTCGGAGAGCATGGTGGCCACGATGTTGCCGTCGGAATAGTTACCGATGATCAGGTCGGGCCTCCCCTCGAATTCCGCCGTTATCTCCCGCGCCGCGTCGTCGGCGAAATTCTCCAGGTACGGCCAGACGTGGAACCGGGGGATCCATTCCCGGCGGACATTGTACGAATCGTCACGGAAGGGGATTCGGAGTATCCAGGAGTTTTCCGTGCGGTGGATCTTTTCCTTTTTCTGCCCGCATGCGGTGTTCCCCGCCTCGGGGATGAGCCTCGTTAGAACGATGAGCTGGGGCTCCACGTCGAGGCCCGCCTCCCGGATCTCATGCCTCAGGTAGCGCTCCAGGGCCCGCACCTGGTCCAGGATGTAGATCACCTGGCCCCCGGTGTCGGGGCGCCCCAGGACGTTCTCCTGGCCGAACCAGCCGTGGGGCGAGATGATGGCGATCTTCGACACCAGGGGCATGGGGACCCGGGTGATGAAGTCCTCGAACTGCTCGTCCGTGGGTTCGTTCACAAGGTCCACGAGCATCTTCATGGTGTCCAGGGCACGCCCGGCGGTGTTTCCCCACCCGGGCTCGAAGCCCGCCTTCCGGAGCCTCCCCTCCACGGCGGACCAGGCCTCGTCGCGCTTCCTCGCCTCAAGGTAGTCGATCATCTTCTCCAGCCCCTCCATGAAGCTCCCGAAATCGCGGATGATATCGCCGTTGACCAGGAGCTGGCGGTCCCGGTACCGGTGCATCTTGATGAAACCGAAGAGCTTCTCGTCCCACTCCCGGTGGTCCTGGAATATCTTGCTGCACATGAAGCGGTTGAGAAACCTGATCCCGTTGCCGATGCTCTTCGTGTCCCTCATGGCGGGCATGTAGTCGTAGAACGGCTGCATGTCCAGGTGTAGGTGCCTTCCGTCCTTCTCGCCGCCCAGGATATACCGGTCCTTCAGGTCCAGGTACTCCCGGATCCCGACCTCCTCCATGTGCCCGCCGTCGGCGCCCATGAGATAAAAGCGGTACCGGGCAATGGCGTGCCGCTGCATCACGGCGATGCGCCCGTCGAGGATGAAAAGCTCCTGGACCTGGCCGAAAAACTCCGCCAGGGACGATTTCGCGCGGAAAGACTCTGGCCTGCCCCTCTCCGCGCAGTACTTTTCGTATGCCAGCATGATATCGTTTTTCAGGAGAAACCGCATCTCCCCCGAGAACAGGGAAGCAACGAACTCGCGGAAATCGGGCCGGTCCTTTTCCCTGATCACCTTCGCGATCATGTTATTCAACGGTCATCAGCCTCCTTTAGCTTTTTCAATGAAACTGTAATGCTCCATCCCCTCGAGAATGCCCCCGGCGCAGCACCGGTCCGCGAAGAAGATATTCCTGAGACCACGAAGCCTCTCGAGCTCGGTGCTGTACCCTCCCACCACCACGCCCAGGGGCTCGCCCCGGAGCATCTCCTCGTCGTTGCCGGAATCGCCGCAGACCATGATATTTTCCAGGTTGATCTCCCACTTATAGCTCAGGTACCGAATCGCCTTGCCCTTCGATGCCCGGAGGGGCAGGACGTCCAGGAACTGGTCGTGGGAATAGATCAGGTTGTACCGGAGCTTCGCCCCGTTGAGGGCCGCGTGGATCTCGTTAATCCGGTCCTTCCCGGGATCCATGAAATAGCTCACCTTGAACTTCCGCTGGGTCTCCTCCTCCTGGTATTCGAGGAACGGGAAACGGTCCAGTATCTCACGTATCTTCCCGCGGTTCCAGTCGTGGGCAATGTGGGTATCCCATCCCTGGTCGTACATGCGGTCCCCGCCGTAATAGATCTCGGTCCCCACGGAGGATATGATGACGTCGGGTGACGGCAACCCGTGCTCCCCGAGGAACTCCACCGTTGACTCCACGGTTCGCCCCGTCGCCACACCGAATCCGAGGAAGGGGGCGGACTCCTTTAAAAGGGCCAGGAGCTCGTCGAGGCGCGCGTTATCATCACCGATGAGGGTGTTGTCGATATCGGAGAACATAAAGTAATTGAGGGCCGCCAGGCGCTTGCCCACGGGGTTCTTCGGATTCGCCGGGGCGAACGATTTCGCCCCCGATGCCGGCACAAGCTTCCGCAGTTCCTCCATGTAGCTCTCCACGTGGGCATCCCAGGTGTAGTGCTTCCTCACGTTCCTGATCCCGTTGCTGGAATACTTTTTCCATTTCTCCCCATCGACGATGATTTTCTTCACCGCCCCGGCGATCTGGCGGGGATCCCCCACGTCGACGATCACACCGTTTTTACAGTTGGCGACGATGTCCCGGGGCCCGCCGTCGTCGGTGACGACGATGGGAAGCCCCGAGGCCGACGCCTCGATGAGGGTCAACCCGAAGGGCTCCGTCAGGGCCGGGTTCACGAAAACACCCCGGAGGGACGCGGCGACCCGGTAGAGCTCCGGCACCTCGTACGCAAAATCGTGCTTCTTCGGAATGGCCATCCTGCCGTAGAGATCGTACTTGTCCATGAGGAGGAGCATCTCCGTGAGGACCTCACGCTCGTTCTCCTCCATGGCGGCGATGTCCTTCCTGATCCCCGCGAAGACCGCAAGGTTCGCCATGGCCTGGAGCTCCAGATCCTCGCCGTATGCCTGTATCAGCCCGGCGATGTTCTTCCGCTTGTCGGGCCTGCTCAGTGCCAGGACCAGGGGCTTCCCGTCGTCCTTGAAAAACCTCTTCAGCTGGTCGATGATCGAGGCATGTGCCTCTATCGCCGGCTCATTCTTCTTCTCGCCGAGCAGGTCATGGTAATAGGGATAGAATTTTTCAATGTCGACACCCGGGGGAATCACGCGGTACCGCGGGGCCTTCCTGTTCTCGTAGGCCCCGTACTGCACCTCGACCTCCTGGCTGGTGCTGGTCACCACGAGCTCCGCCTCGGCGATGACGCTCTCCTCGGCCCTGATCCGGGCGTCGATTTTATACTGGCGGACGATATCGTCGATCCTCATGCCGTCACCCTGGAGCTTGACGAGCTTGCTCCTCCCGAGGGAATGCCCGGTGAAGACAAGGGGCACGCCGAAGAAGGACGACAGGTGCATCGCCACGTACCCCGCGTCGGCGTAGTGGCCGTGGACCACGTCGGGTATCATCCCCCCGCGCTTGATACACTTGATCGTTTTGTCGATGTACTCGTCCAGGTGGGGCCAGAGGAGCTCCTTGCGCATGTACTTCTTCCCGCCGCACTGGACGCGGACGATCCTGAACTTCTCCTCCACGGGGTCCTCGGCAACGGAGTAATCGCCGGAGACGATCCGGTCCGATATCAGCCGCGTGAAGAGGTCCACCCTGGCGACGGCGGGATGGCGGGACAGGTGCCGTCCCAGCTCCACCACATACTTGATCTGTCCCCCCGTGTCGGCGTCGCGGCCCATCTCCATGTTCTCCGCCCGCACCAGGCCGTGGATGCTGAACATCTGGATGTAAAGGCCTTTCCTTTCAGCCATGGCTCCTCCCCAGGACGCCCCGGACCTCGTCGTAGAACGCGTCGTCATCAGGCAGGGCCCCCGGAATGCCGCAGACCTTTGCCGCGAAACGGGCCGCCGCCCCGACGGTCGCCGCCGGGTCGGCACCCGCGAGTATCCCCGCCGCGAGAACGGCGGCGTAGGCGTCGCCGGCACCGACGGTATCTACCACTTTGACATCCTCCTCGGGGGGCGCTTCCCAGGAACCTCCACCGGTGAAAAGCGCGCTTCCCCGGTCGCCCCTCGTGAGGGCCACGGTATCAATGGTATATTTCCCGGCCAGGAACCCCGTAAAGTCGGCATCGTCCCCGATAAAGCCGTGCATCCCCTTGAGATAGCGCAGTTCATCGATATTGAGTTTCAGTATGCCGCACTTCTCGAGGGAACGCATGATGATCCCGTCGCTGTAACAGCGGGGTCGCAGGTTGATATCGTAAAAAATCCTCGTGCCGCGTTTCGCCGCCTCCAGGAGGCGGCCCACGGTGCGGGCGCCCCGGTCCGTGCGCTGGGCCAGGGTCCCGAAGTAGATCATCGAGGCGTTTCGCGCGGCATCGACGGCCTCCGGCGTGAGGGCGATATGGTCGTAGGCGGCGCCTTCGCGGATATCGAAGGTCGGGTTACCGCGCCCGTCAAGCTCCACGGTTACCGCCCCGGTGGGGAAAATATCGTCCACCTGCACGAGCTCCGGCGGGAGGCACCTCCCGGCGATCATCTCCCGGGCCCGTGCGCCTTCGGTGTCGTTCCCCACCCTGGTGAGGAAGCGGACATCGAAACCCAGGGCCCCCAGGTGGCACGCGAAATTGAAGGGCGCCCCGCCCACGCGGCTGTACCCCGGAAAATGATCGAAAAGAATTTCACCTGCGACAAGAATCATGCAGTATTGTTCGCCTCCTTATTTCATTATAACAACCCGAATCTTCCAGAAGCCCGACGAGTTACCTTGAGCACGTCGCTTCGGGGAGGAATACCCCTCTTGGGCCCCACATTCAACATAGCATCAAAATTATACTTAATAAAAATATTATGTCAATATATTTTTTTTTAGTAATTTTATTATTATAAAAGAGTATTATTATAATTTTACTATAATAAATTTTCATATATTTTTGTATTAAAACCGAAGTTATTCATTACCACTGTCCCCGGGGGCCTTTTCATCCACGGGATCATCGTGCTCCCCCGGGCGCTATCCGCCTTCCGCAGGGTGAATCCCTTCGCCCACATGCGAAACATGCTCCCTGCCCCGTTCAGCGCGTTCTCGACGACATCGAGCTCCGCGAGGATACGCGACGTTATCACCGCGCGGAAGAGCGGCTGATCCACATATGCGCCGCGAGGACTTTGCCCCTCATCAATGGATATTACCACACCCCCAGCAAGAGCAGCCGCAGCCAAATCGCCCTTCCTTCAGATGAAAAAGGTGTTGATTTCCCATAACCCCGTATCACACTATTGGAACGGCCGTTACCGGGCGCGCGCGGTGTCCGGGAAGACAGCAGGGACGGCCCGGGTTATCCCGATGACCACACGGTAACTGCACGCTGCTGCCGCATTACAGCATCAACAAGAGGTACCCGCATGAAACTTGCCGAGGCCCTGCTGCTCAGGGCGGATTTACAGAAGAAGCTGGCATCATTGCAGGAGCGCATCAACCGCAACGTCCTGGTGCAGGAAGGGGAAAGGCCCTCGGAGGACCCGGTCGATCTTCTCACACAGGCTGCTGCCGTGGCCGCGCAGCTCCAGGGCCTGGTGTACGGCATCAACCGGACGAACATCTCCGGCAAAACCGGGCGGAACCGCAGCCTCACGGAGGCCCTGGCCGAGCGTGATATCCTCGCGCTCCGGCATTCCATAGTACAGGGCGCCGCGCAATCCGCGGCGAAACCGCCCGAGCGCTACGGCGTTAAGGAGATCCGGTGGGTCAAGGTCGTGGACGTCGCGAAGCTGCAGGGCGAGGCGGATGAACTGGCCCGGGCCATCCGCGAGATCAACGCCGAAATCCAGGCGGCCAACTGGGAGCTCGAAATTACCGAACCGTAGAACCGTGCCGGCGAGATCACGGGCGAGCGTGCCCCGGCGACAGGGGTTACTGTCGCGATCGGTGGGGTGGTGAGCAACCCCGCGGGTTCGATCCCCGCACAGCACACACGAGCTCAGCACCTTTTACCATGAACGCCGCATCATGCATTGCGCACTACCGCGCACGCTGACGTGGTCTCCCCGGCCCGGTTGTACGATTGCTGGTCCCCTTCCAGATCCGCACTACCAATGTAAAGAACCGCGCGCACGAGAGGGCGTTACCCCGCACCGGAAAAATTAAAACTATTTCAACCCCCAGGTCGTATTAATATCATGGAGGATCACGGAAGGCGAGGATGGACAACCCGGCGGACAGGCTCTACATCTTATTTCAGCTTGCGCTGGGCGTGGATGGGCGTGACCGGGCATTCACGCGCATCTGGAATGCGTACGGGAAAAGGATCCATTTCTATGTTTCCCGGATCATATCCCGGGACGCCGGCCACCACGACGACTGCTTCCAGGAAGTCATGCTAAAGATATACGAGGGGCTGGACGGCTACCGGATCGACAGGCCGCTGAAGCCCTGGCTCTTCCGCGTGGCCCGAAATTGCTGCCTGGACTTTCTGAAAAAGCGGACCGAAGAAGCCGCGGAAAACATCGAACTGGTGCCGGCCGCTCCCGGCCGCGCCCCGGAGGAACGCCTCATCTGCGGCGAGCTGTTCGGCGCCGTCGGAGAAAGCATCGACGCGCTGTCGGCAGACGACGCACAGCTCGCGTACCTGAGGTTTTTCGAGGGAATGAGGTTCAGTGAGATCGCGAAGATCATGGAGATGAATGAAAACACCGTGAAGACGCGAATGACCGCCATCAAGAAGAAGCTCCGCCATGACCTGAAGGAGTGGCTATGAAACTTGAAAGAACGATGAAACAATATTACACCGGGAGGGTCAACTCCATCGACCTGCCGGAAATGACGGGCATTCCCCATCGCACGGCTGCGCACCCGGCAAAGCCATGGTCCGACATGGTGTTTGGTTGCGCAATGCACGCCGCCCTGGCCCTCGCCGTCGCATTCGGGCTACCCGCCCTCAGGAACGAGTCGCTCCTTTCCGCAAGGATCACCCGCATGGCGGAGGAGGCGTCGCTTGACAAACACATCGAGTCGAGGGTGAAGCTGCTTTCGGAAAACATTATTACGATACGAAACACGAAATAAGAGGAGGAGACCATGAAAAAAACGTACATCGTATACCTTGCCGCTGTGGTCGGCATCTATGTCGCCGCGGTCATTATTTCAGGGGGGAGCATCTGGTATTTCCTGGACGTTCCGACCTTTGTCTTAACGCCGGTGCTTCCGCTCATCCTCATGCTGGGGCACTTCAGCCCTCGCGAGATGCTCGACTCGTTCCGCTGCGCCGGCACCGCGGAGAGGAGCGAGGCCGAGACCAGGAAGGCGCTCGTGTTTTTCACGACCCTCCACCGGCTGATAATCATCTCGGGCCTGCTCGCCACCATGCTCGGCGTCGTGATGATCCTGGTCATCTACCCGTCCGAGCATTTCAACTCGAACATCGGGAAATACATGGCGGTGTGCTTCCTGTCGCTCGTCTATCCCCTCTTTTTAATAATGACGATCACGGTCCCCTTCACGGGTGCACTCAGAAAGAAGCTCATCGGATAGCCGGTACAATCCCGCGGACCACGCCTCCGTCCGCGGGATTCATATTTCGCGGCCAGCGACAGCCATCTCCCCGTGTCGCGCGCACCCGTGCGTAACACTGCCGTAACACCGCCGAAAAACGCGCGTAACATCCGGAAGCTCAT
>JAGODF010000162.1 GCA_017998375.1 Spirochaetota bacterium | reverse complement strand
GACACCCTTCCGGCCTATGAGCAGCCCAGGACGCGACGCGTGGATGTTCACGTTTATCCTGTCGTGGAGCCTTTCTATCACCACCTCGCCCACGCCGGCGCTCTTGTGGTTTGCGTTGATGAACTTCTTGATCGCCAGGTCCTCGTGCAGGTACTTGGAATAGTTCTTCTTATCCTCGTACCAGATAGAATCCCAGCTCTTGATGACGCCCACTCTGAAACCGACCGGATTGACCTTCTGACCCATCTGAATTACCTTCAATTTATCTTCGTTCATACCGCGCATGCAACGCGCGGTGCATTCGCTTCGTCCTAGCTCTCGTCGGAGAGGATGATGGTGATCGTGCTTGAACGCTTCCGAATCCTCGACGCGCGCCCGCGTGCCCGCGGCCTGAACCTCTTCATCGTAGGCCCCACGTCGACGCAGACCTTCTTTATGAAAAGGTCGTTCTCGATGATCTCGGGATTCTTGTACTTGGCGTTGGCGCCAGCCGAATACAGCGCCTTAAGGATGATCTTCGACGCCTTTCTCGGGATCGCCTTCAGAATATCCACCGCCTCGGGAAATGAAAATCCCCTGATCTCGTTGGCGACTATACGCGCCTTCGATGCCGACATCTTGTTGTATTTCGATACTGCAGTCGATTCCATAATATCAACCTCTTAAGCCGCTTATACTACCTTCTTTTTTGCAACTTTATCGTCTTTGCTTGAATGCCCCCTGTAGGTCCTTGTCGGGGCGAATTCCCCGAGCTTGTGACCCACCATATTTTCCGTGACGTACACGGGGATGAAATTCTTCCCGTTATGCACCATGATGGTGTGACCGATCATCTCTGGGAAAATGGTGGACCTGCGGGACCAGGTCTTGATGGTCTTCCTCGTGCTGGAGGAATTCATCTCTTCGATCTTCTTGAAGAGCTTGATGTCGATAAAGGGGCCTTTCTTTATAGAGCGTGACATACCTACTTCCTTCTCTTGATGATCATTTTATTGCTGTATTTCTTCTTCTTTCTGGTTTTGTATCCCTTGGTCGGTTTGCCCGTGGGCGATACGGGATGGCGTCCGCCCGAAGACTTGCCCTCGCCTCCACCCAGGGGGTGGTCGATGGGATTCATAGCGACGCCGCGGACTTTAGGCCGTTTGTTCATCCAGCGGGATCTTCCCGCCTTCCCGACGCTGACGTTGACATGGTCCTTGTTGCCCACCTCGCCGATGCATGCGTAGCATTCCCTGTGTATCTTGCGGATCTCACCCGAGGGAAGCTTCACCAGGCAGTACTCGCCTTCTTTCGCGGCGACCTGGCCCGTCGCGCCGGCGGAGCGTGCGATCTGACCGCCTTTTCCGCGCGTAAGCTCGATATTATAGATGTTCGTACCAAGGGGAATGTTCTTCAGGGGCATGAAATTCCCCACCTTGATTTCGACCTTCTCTCCTGATACAACCATATCGCCCACCTTGAGCGACTCCGGGGCGATGATATACCTCTTTTCCCCGTCCTTGTATGTAACCAACGATATATTAGAAGACCTGTTGGGATCATACTCGACGCTGGAGATGACGCCCTCGATGTTCCATTTGTCGCGCTTGAAGTCGATCACGCGATACCTGCGCTTGTGACCGCCACCCTTTCTTCTTACGGATATCTGACCCTTGTGGCCGCGCCCCGCATACTGCTTCTTACCCTTGGTCAGGGGCTTGTGGGGCGATTCGGCGGTCAGCTCGTCGAAAGCGAGGACCGTTTTGTAGCGTAATGTCGGCGTTACTGGTCTGAATTTTTTTAAGCCCATCGCGAGTTCCTTTTATCGTTACGCTGTAGCGTGTTATTCCGTATTATTGCCCTTCGAAGAGCTCTATCTTGTCGCCTTCTTTAAGGGTGACTATAGCCTTCTTCCATGAAGCGGTCATGCCGTAACTGTAGCGCACCCTTTTCCTGTGGCCGCGCACGTTGATGATGTTCACGCTCACGGGTTCGACGTTGAATATCTCCTTCACCGCCTTCTTCACGAGATGCTTGTTCGCCCTTGTGGATACGCGGAACACGTACTTGCGCATCGCCGCGAGATCGGTGCTTTTCTCCGACAGCACGGGCTTTATGATAACATCATTGTAATCCATTGCCTTAACCCTTCGCGTATTTCTCGTTGATCTTCTTGAGCGCGCTCTCCGTTATGAGAAGCGTCTGGGCGTAAAACACATCCCTGCCCGAAAGCCGGCTCACGTTATTGAAGGAGAACCAGGGGATATTCCGTATGGCTCTCTTCATTTTCGCGTCCTCGGAATCCGTGATGAGTATTCCTTTCGCGATGTTGAGAGCTTTCCCGATGCCCGCCATTTCCTTCGTTTTTCCTGCCGATACGTTAAAGTCCTCGATTACCTTTATGGAATTGATCTTTGCCTTCAGGGTGAAGAGAGAACGATACGCCTCCTGCTTCATTTTCCGAGGCATCTCGGTACGGTAATCGCGCGGCCTGGGTCCGAAAATGGTGCCGCCGCCCTTCCACTGCGGCGCCCGCGTGCTTCCCTGCCTGGCGCGGCCGGTGCCCTTCTGCCTCCAGGGCTTCGCCCCGCCGCCGTTCACGAAGGATCTCTCTTTCGTGCAATGGGTACCCTGCCTCAGGTTCGCGTTGGCCGCTCTTATCAGCTCATAAATGAGGACATCGTTGACCTTGGAATTAAAGACGCTGTCGTTTAACTCGGCCTGTCCCTTCACCTTTCCATCAATTGAATACTTGTCGACCATCATGGCTCGGTACCTATTTCGCTCTGACTGTAATAAGGGAATCCACCGTGCCGGGGACGGCTCCGGAAATCAGCACGATGTTTTTATCCTTGATGACTTTCATTACCTTGAGGTTTTTCACCGTCACCGTCTTGTTTCCGTGCCGGCCCGGCATCCTCTGCCCCTTCCACACCTCTCCGGGGTACGCGCACGCGCCGATCGAACCAGGGGCCCTGTGGAAATTGGAACCGTGTGTTTCACGCCCGCCGGCAAACCCGTGCCTCTTAATGACGCCCTGGAATCCGCGACCCTTGGAAATCCCGGTCACTTCCACCGTCTCGTTCTCCTGGAAAATGTCGCAGGTTATGACGCTCCCCACTTCGAGTGAGTTGTCATAGATCTCTATTTCGCGGAAAATCCTCACAAGGGGGATATTCTTCTTCTTCAGATCGGCGGCCACCGGTTTCGTGAGGTTTTTTTCCTTCGCGGTGAGATAGCCTATCTTCAAAGAGGCATATCCGTCCTTTTCCTTCGATTTCTTCTGTATCACGGGGCAGGGGCCCAGTTCGCAGATAGTCACCGGGGTGACGGTCCCGTCCTCGGCGATGAACTGCATCATCCCCTTCTTTCTGCCGATAATTGCCTTTTTCATAACGCTAACCTGAAATAAAAATCAAAATCCATCCGCCCGACAGCTCACCCGGCCAAGATGGATCGCCTGAAACGACAAAATTATTCCCGTTCAGTTTAAGCCTAGGACTTAATGTCAACTGAGATACCAGCGGGGAGTTCCAACTTCATGAGCGCTTCGATCGTATCCTCGTTCGGATTGATGATATCGATGAGACGCTTATGAGTCCTAATCTCGAATTGCTCACGCGACTTCTTGTTGACATGGGGCGACCGGAGAACGCAGTACTTCTCTATCTTCGTCGGTAGAGGTACCGGGCCCGCCACGGTCGCGCCGCTCCTGTTGGTAGTCGCAACAATCTTTGCCGCCGACTGATCCAGTAATTTTGCATCAAAGGATCTTAACTTAACCCTGATTCTCTGTGATGTAATTCCTGCCACGGTTCCTGCCTTATGATACCTGTAATATTGATGATATGATACCGTTCGCCCACACGGGGCATATAGACACAATGGTTGCCAGGCGGTATCATCGCCTGACAACCACAGTTATTACCTATTATTACCGCTATATCGACTTTACTCGATAACCTTGCTGACCACGCCGGCACCGACCGTCCTGCCGCCTTCCCTGATCGCGAAACGGAGGGTTTCCTCCATGGCGACCTCGGTGATGAGCTCGACGACCATCTTGATATTGTCGCCGGGCATAACCATTTCAACGCCAGCGGGAAGCTCTATCTTGCCGGTAACGTCGGTTGTCCTGAAATAGAACTGCGGCCTGTAGTTGCTGAAGAACGGAGTGTGGCGTCCGCCCTCATCCTTGGAAAGGACGTACACTTCGCACTCGAACTTCTTGTGGGGAGTGATTGAACCCGGCTTCGCGAGAACCTGACCGCGCTCCACCTCGTCCTTGCCAATGCCGCGAAGGAGGCATCCCACGTTGTCGCCCGCCATCCCCTCGTCGAGGATCTTGCGGAACATCTCAACGCCGGTGCACACCGACTTCTTGGTTTCGCCGAAACCCACGATTTCAACTTCATCGCTAGTCCTGACTATACCGCGCTCGATTCTGCCGGTGGTCACTGTGCCGCGGCCGGTGATGGAGAACACGTCCTCAATGGGCATGAGGAACGGCTTGTCAGTGACGCGCTGGGGCTCGGGGATGTACTCGTCGAGCGTGTTCGCAAGCTTGATGATTCCGCCGCACCACTCGCACTCTTCCTTGCCGCAGCCGCACTCCATGGCCTTCAGGGCCGAACCGGGAACGATCGGAATCTCGTCGCCGGGGAACTCATACTTGCTGAGCAGTTCGCGCACTTCCATTTCGACGAGCTCGATCATCTCCGCCCTTTCGGACGCGTCGAGCATGTCGATCTTGTTAAGGAAGACAACGATATAGGGAACGTTCACCTGGCGGGCCAGGAGGACGTGTTCCTTCGTCTGAGGCATGGGACCGTCGGTGGCGGCGACCACGAGGATCGCGGCGTCCATCTGGGCCGCGCCGGTGATCATGTTCTTGATATAGTCGGCGTGCCCGGGGCAGTCCACGTGCGCGTAGTGGCGCTTCTTCGACTCGTACTCCTGGTGGGAGGTGGCGATCGTTATACCGCGCGCCTTCTCCTCGGGAGCGTTGTCGATCTGGTCGAATTCGACGGACTTATTATGCCCGCCGACATACTTCGTAAGAACCTTGGTGATAGCAGAAGTCAACGTAGTCTTGCCGTGGTCGATGTGCCCGATGGTGCCCACATTAACGTGCGGTTTACTCCGGTCAAATTTTTCCTTAGCCATGTGAAATCTCCTTAAATTGTATACTCGTATAAAAAGTGATAATATCGCCTGATTGCCCGCGCTGAACCGATTTAAGTTGTAGTATAATCTCTGGATAATTCAGGGAGACCAACAAAAAAGCCAATTCAAGCGATGCGAAGTTGAATTAAAAAATATTGGCGTTTTCTGTCAATAAATTAATCCCAAAAATTCAAAAAATTCTCCCCGACATCCTCGCAACAAGGTTTTCCATGACAGATGTCGGCACCAGGTCGTAATTGCTGAACTGCAGCGTCTGCGACGCCCGTCCCTGGCTCAGGGAGCGCAGCGACGTTGCGTAACCGAACATGGCTGAAAGAGGTACCATCGCGTGAATGGACTTGAGATTGCCGCTCATGTCGATGCCCTCGATTCTGCCCCTGCGCGAGTTAATATCATTAATTATGTCACCTGTATACTCATCCGGCGAAACAACCTCGAGCTTCATGATGGGCTCCATCAGCGTGGGCTCCGCCTTGCGCGCGCCGTCCTTCAGGGCTATGTTCGCCGCGATGCGGTAGGCGACATCGACTGATTGGCCGTCGATAAACGAACTCGCGAGAAGCGACACCTTGATATCAACCATCTTGTACCCGGCGATTACACCGCCCTCCATGGAGTCGAGCAGGCCGTCGCGCACGGCGTTGATGAACGGTTCCGGAAGCACGCCGTTCTTCAACCTGTTTTCAAAGACAAAGCCCGTCCCCGGCTTGAGGGGCTCCAACTCGATGACCACATGGCCATACTGCTCCTTCCCCGCTATCTGCCTCGTGTAGGTGTGCTCCGACTGCACCTTCTTCGTGATGGTTTCCTTGTAGGCCACCTGGGGCTTGCCCACGTTCGCCTTCACGTTGAATTCGCGCAGGAGCCTGTCCACGATGATATCCAGGTGAAGCTCCCCCATCCCGGAAATAATGTTCTGCCCCGTGTCGGGATCGGATTTGATGCTGAAGGTCGGATCCTCCTCCTCCAGGCGCGCGAGCGCGGTGGAGAGCTTTTCCTGGTCTGCCTTGGTTTTCGGCTCTATGGCGATGGAGATCACCGGGTCGGGGAAATCCATCTTCTCCAGCAGGATGGGCGCTACCTCGGAGGTGAGGGTATCGCCGGTCCGCGCGGTCTTCAATCCCACGAGGGCAACTATATCGCCGGTGAACACCTCGGAGAGGTCCTCGCGGTCGTTTGCGTGCATGCGCAGCAGACGCCCCACGCGCTCCTTCTTTCCCTTCGATACATTGAGAACGGTATCACCCGTCTTCAGGTGCCCCGAGTAGACGCGCATGTAGGACAGCTTACCCACGTAGGGATCGGCACTGAGCTTGAACACGAGGGCGCTGAACGGCTCCTTGTCGCTCGCTTCCCGCGTTATGATATCATCATGGTCGTCGGGGTTGTGGCCGGCTACCGGTTTCAGGTCCTTCGGCGAGGGCAGGTATTCCACGATGGCGTCGAGCACCGGCTGGACGCCCTTGTTCCTGAGGGCGGTCCCGCAGAACACCGGAAACAGCTCGGAGGCAATGGTTACGCTGCGGATGCTCTGTTTCAGCTCTTCTTCCGTGGGTTCGACGCCTTCTATGTATTTCTCCATAAGGCTCTCGTCCCGCTCCGAGAGAAGCTCGATCATCTCTGCGCGGTACTCTTCCGCCTTTTCCGAAAGCTCCGCCGGCACGTCCTGCTCCTCGAACTCCTCGCCGGTGCCCTCCTTCCAAACCAGGGCCTTCATGGTGACAAGGTCTATCACCCCCCTGAAACTGTCCTCATGGCCTATCGGCATCTGCAGCGGAAGCGGCCGGGCATAGAGCTTTTCCCTGATCATGCGCAGGCAGCGCTCGTAATCCGCGCCGATCCTGTCCATCTTGTTGACGAAGCATATGCGGGGGATGTGATAGCGGTCGGCCTGGCGCCAGACCGTCTCCGACTGGGGCTCCACGCCGGCGACGCCGTCGAAGACCGCGATGGCGGAGTCCAGCACGCGGAGGCTGCGCTCCACCTCCACCGTGAAGTCCACGTGGCCCGGCGTGTCAATGATGTTGATCCTGGTGTGCTTCCACGAGCAGGTGGTGGCGGCGGCGGTGATGGTGATGCCGCGCTCCTTTTCCTGCTCCATCCAGTCCATCTCGGCGGTTCCCTCGTGGACCTCGCCGATTTTATGCGTCTTGCCGGTGTAGTAGAGGATCCTTTCGGTGAGCGTGGTCTTTCCCGCATCGATGTGGGCCATGATGCCGATATTGCGGGTGCGCTGTAACGGTAGTTCTCTCCCCATGGTCGGCCCGGTTATCGCCGGGTGTCGTTCGCGTTTTTGTACGGGTGCGCCATAAATTTGAATACCAGGGCTCTCACCCTGGTATTCGTCATGAATTCCGTATGACGGATATTAAAACTTGTAATGCGAGAAGGCCTTGTTGGCCTCCGCCATTTTATGCGTGTCTTCCTTCTTCTTGATGGAAACGCCGGTATTGTTGTAGGCGTCCATGAGCTCGCCGGCCAGCTTTTGGTACATGGTCTTCTCCGACCTGTTGCGCGAGTTGAGGATTATCCATCGTATCGCCAGGGCCTGCCTGCGCTCCGCCCTGATCTCGACGGGAACCTGGTAGGTCGCGCCGCCCACGCGCCTCGACTTGACTTCCACCAGAGGCTTCACGTTTTCGAGGGCCTGCTGGAAAATCTCCACAGGGTCCTTCTGTATCTTGTCCTTGAGTATGTCCATCGACTTGTAGAAGATGGTTTCCGACACGCCCTTCTTTCCCTTGTACATCATGACATTGATGAACTTGGTCACCAGCTTGCTGTTGAACTTGGGATCGGGCAGCACGTCTCTCTTTAAAGGTCTTCTTCTACGCGGCATTACAGTCCTCTTCTAAAATAATATATCGTTTACGCCTTCGGTCTCTTCGAACCGTACTTGGATCTTCCCTTCCGCCTTCCGTCCACGCCCATCGAGTCCAGGGTTCCGCGGACTATGTGGTAACGAACGCCGGGGAGGTCCTTGACCCTGCCTCCGCGCACCAGAACGGCCGAGTGCTCCTGGAGATTGTGCCCCACACCGGGAATGTACGCCGTGACTTCGATCCCGTTGGTGAGGCGCACCCTGGCGACCTTCCGGAGCGCCGAGTTAGGCTTCTTGGGAGTCACCGTGGAAACGCGCGTGCACACGCCCCTTCTCTGCGGGCAACTGGTAAGGGCGGGGGACTTGGTCTTTCTCCTCTTGCTCTCCCTTCCCTTCCTGATCAACTGACTGATTGTTGGCATTTCAGCACCTGTTAATGATATAGTTCACGGCGGCGCACTGCATCGCCGTTTCTTTTCCCGATTTCAAGGGTGATTTCCCGGCAATCCGCGGTATTCGGTGAACGGCCCGGCAACGGGATTGAATTTAACCAGAAGCTTCAACGACACCCTTTTGTCAAGGATTTTATCCCGCCCGGGTTTACCCTCTCCCCGGAGGGGCTATCATCCTATTCCGGGCTCCCCTCGCCGCCCTCTTTCACTTCCGCCGGGGCATCGCTCTGCGCCGGACCTTCGGCTATGGGCTCCAGGTCGCCCGGCTCTTCCTTGTAGATTGAGAGGCCCTGGTACATACGCACCCCGGTCCCGGCGGGGATGAGATGGCCGATAATCACGTTCTCCTTGAGGCCCCGCAGGCGGTCGCTCTTGCCCCTGATGGCGGCCTCGGTGAGCACCCTCGTGGTCTCCTGGAACGACGCCGCCGAAATAAACGATTCGGGGTTGAGCGACGCCGTGGTTATACCCATGAGCACCGTCTGGGCCGTCGGGGGCGTTCCGCCCGCCTGGAGGACCCGCTCGGTCGCAGCGCTGCAAACGGAACGGG
>JAGODF010000161.1 GCA_017998375.1 Spirochaetota bacterium | reverse complement strand
GACAGCCACCGTGGCTATCGCGCCGGAGGAACGGTGCGCATCGATCAGCCTGGCGATATCCAGGTCCATGACCACGTCGCCGTTGAGGACGATGAAGTCGCCGCCCTCCAGGAGCTTTTCGCATTTCTTCAGGCCCCCGCCCGTCCCCAGGATCGGGTCCTCCCGCGAGAAGGCGACGCTGAAGCCGAAGTTCCCGTTGCGCGCGAAAAAGCCGGCGATATCGTCCCCGCGGTGATGCAGGTTGCAGATGATGTCGGCGATGCCGGCGCGCCGGCAGAGCGCCAGGGCCCACGCCAGGGCAGGCGCGTTCAGGACCGGCGCCAGCGGTTTCGGCATCGCGTCGGTGACGGGCCGCAGGCGCTCGCCGTATCCCGCTGTGAAGATGAACGCCTTCACCGCGTACCCCCGGCGATATCGAGGATGATACGCGTCGCCCCTGCGAGGCTTTCGTCGAGTTCCGCATAACCCGGAAGATACGAAAGCGCCCTGCGGAGATACTGTTCGTACAGGCTTTTGCCGCGCGCGGTCACTTGGTAGCCGAAGGTGCCTATCGCCTTCACCGTGCGCTGGAAGGCGGAGAGGGTATAGAGCCTATCGAACTCGTCGGCGCCGAGGGAGTGCACGCCGGCGTCGCGCGAATTTTCGTAGTAGCGGGACTTCAGCCGCTGGAGCAGCGTATCGTCCAGCCCTGCGTAGGCGTCCCGGAGGAGCGATACCAGGTCGTAGTGCGGAAGCCCCAGGCGCGCGTCCTGGAAATCGATGATGAAGATGTCGTTACCGCGCAGCATGACGTTCCGAGAATGATAGTCGCGGTGGCAGAGGACGAAGAGCTCCCTTCTCCGGAGCGCTTCGCTCACCCGGAAAAACGCGCGTTCCAGCTCGCTTCTCGCGTAAAGGGAGAGCCGCGCGCGGAAATATCCGCCAAGCGCGTGCTCCATGAAGAAGCCGAACTCGAACATGAGCTTTTCCACGTCGAAGGAAAGCGTGAAGGGGACCGACCCGTCGCGAGGGATGCGCTGGATGTCCACCAAGATGTCGATGAGCCGCTCGTATACGCACGCGGCGGCCGCCATATCGCCGGAGTTCACCAGGTCTTCCAGCATGCGGTCGCCCGCATCCTCAAGGAGCAGGAGCCCGCGTCCCGGCTCGAAGCGCAGCACGCGCGGCACGGGGATGCCCTGCATCTGAAAAAGATTGTACACCTGGAAATACGGATACGCGGCAAGCGAGGTGCCTTCGAAGGATGGATCGCGGCTCACGATGAAGCAGGTGCCGTTGACGAAGATGCGGAAGTACTCCCGCGTTGACGCGTCGCCGGCGAGCTTTTCGCAGGTATCGAAACCGCCGAGCGCCTCACGGCAGAACCCTCGTATCATGTCGGCGCCGCATCCGGTCATCATCGCCAGCCATTCGCGTTGTGATAAAGATACTCCCGCGGGCGCCGCGCGGCGCCCGCGGGAAAGGGGACTCATTCCAATTTACTTAATCCTGCGAGCGCCTCAGGAACGTCGGTATGTCGAGATCGTCCTTCGCGTGATCGATGAAGCGCTGGCTCTCGTAATCGAGCTTGAAGGTGCGCGAAGCCGTCGTCGGCACGCGGCGCGCCTCGCCCTGCCCCGCCTTGTTCTCCACGAGCTTCAGGGCGGCCCCGGTGCCCAGGTTCGCGTCCTCGGTGGTGCGCGAGAGCATGTTCCGCTTGCGGTCGAAGCCGGTCGCGATCACGGTGACGCGCACCTTGTCGTCCAGCGCCGGGTCGACGGTGGCGCCGAAGATGATGTTCGCCTCGCCGTCCACCTGGCGGGTGATGAGGTCGTTCACCTCGTTCACCTCGTGGAGCGACAGGTCGTTCCCGCCGGCGATGTTGATGAGCACCGCCTTGGCGCCGTTGATGCCGGTCTCCTCCAGAAGCGGGCTGTTGATGGCCATCTGCGTCGCCTCGACGGCCTTGTTCTCGCCGAAGCCGATGCCCACGCCCATGAGGGCGTCGCCGGTCTCCCGCATGACGGTGCGCACGTCGGCGAAGTCCACGTTCACCAGGCCGGTGACCATGATGATGTCGGATATGCCCTGGACGCCCTGGCGTAGGATATCGTCCGCGAGCTTGAAGGCGTCGTCGATGGGCGTCTTGCGGTCGATGATCTTAAGCAGGAGGTCGTTGGGGATGGTGATAAGCGTATCGACCTTCTCCTTGATGTTGCCGATGCCCTGCTCGGCCTGGTTCATCCTGCGGCGCCCTTCCACCCTGAAGGGCTTGGTCACCACTCCCACCACCAGGGAGCCCTGCTCCTTCGCGATCTCCGCCACGATCGGCGCCGCGCCGGTGCCGGTGCCGCCGCCCATGCCCGCGGTGATGAAGATCATGTCAGCGCCCTTGATGGCCTTCGCGATCTTGTCGCGGTCCTCGTTGGCCGCGCCGCGGCCCACTTCCGGGTCGGCGCCGGCGCCCAGGCCGCGCGTGAGCTTGCAGCCGATCTGGATCTTCACGGACGCCAGCGAGCTTTTCAGCTGCTGCGCGTCGGTGTTCACCACGATGAACTCGATGCCTTCCATCCCGGTGGAAATCATCCGGTTCACCGCGTTGGTCCCCGCGCCCCCGACGCCCACCACCTTGATGATGGTATTCAGTTCCTTTTCTTCTTCCATCCTGAACATAGAGTCCCCCTCTACCAGTTTTTGTGTGATACGTTATGTCTCATTCACCGCTAAAAAAAGTGCTTACAGGTACTGCTCTATCCACTTCATGATGCGGCTTCCCATCGACTTGATGCCGCCGCCCTTCGCTTCCCTTTCCTTCCCCGCCCGGAACTGCTCCTTGAGCACCCCGTACTTGAGGAGACCCACTCCGTTGGAGAACTGCGGCGTGGAAACCACGTCCTTCAGGCCCACGATGTCGCGCGGCGTGCCCACGCGCACCGGCATGTTGAAGACGCGCTCCGCCACTTCCACGCAGCCCTCTATCATGCTGCCGCCGCCGGTGAGGACGATGCCCGCGGCCAGGAGTTCCTTCTTCCCGCTGGCGGTGAGCTCCCGGTCCACCATCTCCATGATCTCCATCATACGGGGCTCGATGATCTGGGCCAGCTCCTGGCGGAAAAGCCGCCTGGGGGCCCTTCCCCCGACTGAGGGAACTTCTATCATTTCCGACGCGTCCACCAGGTCGGTGACGGCGCTGCCGTGCTTTTTCTTGATGACCTCGGCCGACTCCTGGGGAGTGCGCAGCCCGATGGAAATGTCGTTGGTCACGTGGATGCCGCCCACCGGCAGCACGGTCGACTGTGCGACGCCGCCCTCGACGAAGACCATGATGTCGCAGGTCCCACCGCCCAGGTCCACCAGGGCCACGCCCAGGTCCTTCTCGTCCTGGCTGAGCGCCGCCTCGGACGACGCCAGCGGCGAGAAGATGATGTCCGAGCACTGGAAGCCCGCCCGGTTCACGGACTTGATCACGTTCTGGATGCTGGTGGTGGAGCCGGTGATGATGTGCACTTCCGCCTCGAGCCGCACGCCGCTCATCCCTATGGGATCCTTGATGCCGCTCTGCTCGTCCACGGCGAATTCCTTGGAGAGCACGTGGATGATCTCTCGGTCCGCCGGGACCTTGATCGCCTGGGCGGCCTCGAAAACGCGCTTCACCTCGGCGGCGTTCACGTAGCGGTTGCGGTTCGATATGGCGACGACACCGCGCTGGTTCTCTCCCTTCACGTGCTGACCCGTGACGCCCACATAGACAGTGCTCACCTCGCAGCCGGCCATGAGCTCGGCGTCCTCCACCGCCTTGACGATGGAAGCGACCGTGTTGTCGATGTTCACGATGACGCCGTTCTTCAGGCCCTTGGAGGGGGCGACGCCCACGCCGGAGACCTCGATCTGCCCGTGCTCGTTCAGGAAACCGATGACCGCGCAGGTTTTCGTCGTTCCCAGGTCTAGCCCTACCACTGTGCCTTCCATCATCGCAGCTCCAGTCACTCGATTACCCCGTAGCCGTTCCCCATGCGCAGGGTCCCGGGATAGTAGTTTTGCCCGTCAAATAGTGACACCATGTATCGCAGGTTTCTGAAGTCCCTGCCGTTCACGGGAAGGATTATTCTTGTTTTCCTTCCTTTCAGAAAAATTTCAAGCACATTATCGTTTTTAATCTCAATCTCCGCAATTTCTTTGAATAATTCGTTATCGGTCTCTTCCAGGCGCCCCAGTTCCGCGAGGAGCCCGCGCACCCTCGATGAAAGCGCGCCGCCGCGGAGATCGCCCTCGCCCAGCACCACCAGGGGCCGTCCCGTGAGGTGCACCGCGCGCACGGAGAGGATGGCGAAGCGCGCGTCGGTCTCGAAGGGAACCACCTCGTTCCCCTTGCGGACCGCGAAAAGATGCGCGGGAACCCGCTCCTTCACGGTCACGATGATCCTGTTTCCTTCCGCGCCGACGCTCCCTTTCTCGATCATACCGTTTTTCGCGATGGCGCTTTTCAGGGCGTCCAGGTCGATAACGCTGCCTTTCTTCGAGGACTTCACCGGCACCCCGGCGAGGACTTCGTGGCGGGACAAAAGCTCCAGGCCGCGGAACTCGATCCCCTCCACCTCGCGGACGTCCCTGCCGTGCACGGCTGCGCCCATCATCAGGCCGGTGATGCACAGCGCCGCGCATGCTCCTTTCCGTATCATCCCCCTGCTCATGGCGTTACCTGGCCTTTCCTTTCAGCAGATCGGCGATCATGGGACCCGCCTTGCAGATGTCGCCCGCCCCCAGCGTGAGGACGATATCGCCCTCCCTGACGCGCGCAGCGATCCTCTCCGGGATGCTCTCGAACTTCGCGATGATATCGACCTCCCTCCCCTCGTGCTTCCGGATGGAGTCGCGTATGAGCGCGGAGCTCACACCCTCGATCGGCTCCTCGCCTGCGGGGTAGATCTCCGTGAGGAAAACCTCGTCGGCGTTGGCAAAGGCCTTGCCGAAGTCGTCCCATAGAAGCTGGGTGCGCGAATAGCGGTGCGGCTGGAAAACCACCACCAGCCTGCGCCCGAGCTTCTTCACGGCCTCCAGCGTAGCGCGGACCTCCGTGGGATGGTGGCCGTAATCGTCGATGATGGAAATTCCCTTCACTTCCGCGACGCGCTCCAGGCGGCGCCCCACGCCCCGGAAGCCCGCGAACCCCTCGCGTATGGTGTCGAACGGGAGGCCCAGCTCCAGGGCCACGGCCAGCACCGAGAGGGAGTTCACCACGTTGTGGCTTCCGAGGAGGGCGAGTTCCACATCGCCCAGGCGGTCGCCGCGGTAGAATGCGGTGTACGCGGTCTTTCCGTCCACCATGCGCACGTCGGCGGCGCGGAAATCGGCGCTCTCGGAAAAGCCGTAGGTCACATGCGGCCGCTCCACCTTCGGGAGAAGCTCGCACACGGTGACGTCGTCGGCGCAGAGCACCGAGTAGCCGTAGAACGGAATGTTGTTGATATACTGGAGGAACGCGTCCTTCAGGCCCTCAAAATACTTGTAATGGTCCAGGTGGTCGGCATCGATATTGGTGACGATGGCGATGGACGGTAAAAGTTTCAGGAACGAGCCGTCCGATTCGTCTGCCTCGAAGACCAGGTACTGTCCCTGGCCGATGCGCGCGTTGGAGCCGAAGTTCAGCACCTTGCCGCCCACGATCGACGTGGGGTTCATCCCGCCGAAGTCCAGCAGGTACGCCAGGAGCGACGAGGTGGTGGTCTTGCCGTGGGTCCCCGCCACGCCGATGCCGTGCTTCAGGCGGACCAGTTCCGCGAGCATTTCCGACCGGTGTATCACCGGTATCTTCCGGGCCCGCGCCTCCAGAAGCTCCGGGTTCGCGGGGTTGATGGCGCTCGAGGTCACCACCACGTGGTAGTCGCCGATGTTCGACGCGCTGTGGCCGATGAAGACCTTCGCGCCCAGCTTCCCCAGCCGCTCGGTCTGCTCGGACTTCCGGAGGTCGGAGCCGGACACCTCGTAGCCCAGGTTGATGAGGATCTCGGCGATGCCGCTCATGCCGATGCCGCCGATCCCGATGAAGTGCATGCGTTTCGATTTTCTAAACACCGGCGCTCTCCTTGGGCGCTCCGGAGAGCACCGCGTCGGCGATATCCGCGGCGGCGTTCTTCTTCGCCGCCGCGAAGGCGCACTGGCGCATCCGGTCGAGTTTCGCCCCGTGGTTGAGGAGGCCGAAGAGCGCGGGCGCCACCTTCGCCGGCTGCGCGTCCGCGTTCGGTATCTTCAGCGCCGCGCCCTGCTTCGCGAACTCGTCGGCGTTGAGGTCCTGGTGGTTGTCCGCCGCGAAGGGGTACGGTATCAGGATCGAGGGAAGGCCCATGGCGGCGAGCTCCATCATCACCCCGGAGCCCGCGCGGCTCACGGCGATGTCGCTTGCCAGGTACGCCAGGCCCACGTTGTTGATGAAGGGAGAGAGGAATATCGACCCCTCGTCCACCTCCTCGCCCACGCGCTTCTTGTATTCAGCGTGGAGACCGTCGCCGGTGCTCCAGATGATGCCGATATTCTTGAACTCGTCGGGAAACTCCTTCTTCAGCCCCAGCATGAGCTCGTTGATCCGGAGCGCCCCCTGGCTCCCGCCGATGGCGAGGATCACCTTGCGGCAGTGCTTCAGGTTGAAGGCTGCCTTCGCGTTCTCCTTCCCCTCCACCACGAAGACCTTCTTCCTGATAGGATTGCCGACGCACATGATGCCATCGGGATATTTCAGGAAGCCCTTCGTGATTTCGAACGTGGAGAAGATGCGCGCCGCGTAACGAGAGAAGTACCTGGTGACCTTCCCGGGCACCGAGTTCTGCTCGCAGAGATAGAGCGGAACGCCCTTCTTCCGCGCCGCGTGGAGCATGGGCGCCGAGACATAGCCGCCCATTCCGATGACGGCGCCGATATCGCGCTTCTTCAAGATGCGCTTCGATTTCATCACGGCAAAGGCGAAGCGGAGCGGGAAAAACGCGAGCTTGAACGGATTTTTGCTGAAGGCCGGGGCCCCGTAGAGCACCAGGTCGTCGCCGATTTCCTTCAGGTAGGTGAAGCGCGCGTCCCTCTTCCCGGAGAGGAACGTCACGGAGCACCCTCGCGATGCAAACTCCTCGTAAAGCGCTATCCCCGGGCTGATGTGACCGCCGGTACCGCCGGCGACTATGAGTACGTTTTCCTTTTTCATGACCATCTTTCCTCGGCCAGCTTGACTTCCGGCACAACCGCTTCACGGTATCTCGATATATTCAGCAGCACGCCCGCGGCGATCATGGTCGTCATGAGCGACGAGCCGCCGTAGCTGATGAACGGCAGTGGAACGCCGGTGGTGGGGAGCCTTCCCGTCACCACGGCGATGTTGATGAACGCCTGCACCACCAGCAGGAGTGTGAGCCCGATAGCCAAAAGCCGGCCGAACTCGTCGGGAGCGCCCAGTGCTACTCGCATGCCCCGCCAGAGAAGGACGCAGAAAATCAGGACGATGAAGACAGTTCCCAGAAGCCCCGACTCCTCGGCGATGACGGCGAAGATGAAGTCGGTGTGCGGCTCGGGAAGCCGGTGGAGCTTCTGCGTGCCGCTGCCCAACCCCGTTCCCAGGAACCCGCCCTTTTTGAAAGCGATGAATGACTGTATGATATGGTAGCCGATGCCGTAGCGGAAGCGCCAGGGATCGAAGAAAGCCATGAGCCGGGCGCGGCGATACGCCACCTGGTAAATTATCAGATAGAACATCGGGATGCTCAGCACGAAGAGCGAGAGGATGTAGGCCAGCGGAAACCCGGAGACGATGAGCACCAGGACCGAGACGACCAGGAGCACGATGGCGGTGCCGAAATCGGGCTGGAGCATGATGAGCATGAACATCACGGCGGTGATGAGCATCGGGATCAGGAGCTGGACCACGTGGTTGGTGATACCGTCGTGCTCCGTGGAGAAGACTTTCGCCAGGTAGACCACCATGGCGATCTTCACCATCTCCGCGGGCTGGATGTTCACGGGACCGAGCGAAAGCCACCGCACCGATCCCTTGACGTTCTTTCCTATGCCGGGCACCAGGAGGAGGACCAGGGCGACGAAGGAGACCAGAAGCATCACCTTGGTGTACTTCGTGAACACCCTGTAGTCCAGGCGCTGGAAGAAGAAGAGCGCCGCGAAGCCCGCCAGGCACCAGAGGAACTGGCGCTTCAGGAAGAAGAAGGAGTCCCCGAAGGCCCGCTGCGCGAAGGCGGCGCTGGCGCTGTAGCTCATGGCCAGCCCTATCCCGGCGAGGGCGAAGACCGTGACAAAGAGGACCAGGTCCGGTTCGCCCACCCGTCTCGTATCTATGTACGATTTCATGTCCATGCGAGCTCTCCCCTCGCGAGTTTTTCGAACGATTCGCGGAACTTCTCTCCGCGCTCCTCGAAGTTTTTGAACATGTCGAAGGACGCGCAGGCCGGCGAAAGCAGGATCGAATCGCCCTCCATGCTGAGCTTCATGGCCGCCGCGACGGCTCCGTCCATCGAGTCGGTGAGCACCGGCTTGCAGGCGGCGAAGATCTTCGCGAACTCCGCGTTGGACTCGCCCATCAGCACCAATCCCCGGAGCCTGCCGCTGATGCTTTTCGCCAGCCGGGAGTAGTCGTCGCCCTTGGTGCGCCCGCCGAGTATCAGCACGGCGTTGCCGCTGAAGCCGTCGAGCGCCATCTCGACCGCGCCCACGGTGGTGGCCTTCGAATCATTGATAAAAGTCCGTCCCGCGTGTTCGCCCACGCGCTCCATCCGGTGGGCAAGGCCCGTGAAACCGGCGCAGAGCTCCGCGAGGCGCGCGTAATCGGGGGCGATACCGCGGCTGTCCAGAATGGCCAGCGTCAGGAGGAGCGCCGCCATGGCGTTCAGCACGTTGTGCCGCCCGATGATCCGCATCCGCGAGGCATCGAGGACCGGGACGGCGGAGCCGCCCCGGCGCAGGAATATCGTGCCGTTATCGAGGAAGGCGTCGGCATCGCGCGACGCGAGCGAGAACGACAGCTTCCGGGACTTCACTCCGCCGAGCCAGGGCCGGAGGTTGGTATCATCCATATAATACACGAAGGCGTCGCCGGGGCGCTGGTTCTCCGCGATGCGCATC
>JAGODF010000160.1 GCA_017998375.1 Spirochaetota bacterium | reverse complement strand
TACATCATCGGCACGGCGGGACACATCGACCACGGCAAGACCTCGCTCATCAGGGCGCTATCCGGCATCGACTGCGACCGGCTCCCCGAGGAGAAGGCGCGCGAGATGACCATCGACATCGGTTTCACCAAGATCGACTACCCGAAGTTCGGCACCGTGAGCATCATCGACGTGCCGGGGCACGAGCGCTTCATCCGCAACATGGTGGTGGGCGCGTGGGGCGTGGACGTGGGGCTCCTGGTGGTGGCGGTGGACGACGGCTGGATGCCGCAGACCGAGGACCACTTCCGGGTGCTCTCGCTCCTCGGCATCGAGCGCATCATCGCCGTGCTCAACAAGATCGACGCCGCCGACGCGGAGACCATCGAACTCGCCGAGGCCGACGTGCGCGAACATCTGGCCGGCACGCGCTTCGAGGGCGCAGACGTGGCGCGCGTCTCGTCGAAGACCGGAGAGGGCATCGCCGCGCTCAAGGAGATCATCCTCCAGAACATACGGAAGCTCCCGAAGGCCGCCGACTCCGGGAAGCCGTACCTCTTCGTGGACCGCGTCTTCACCTCCAAGGGCTACGGCACCATCGTCACCGGCACGCTGAAAAACGGCGCCTTCCACGACGACGACGCGGTGACGCTCCTGCCCGCGGGCGTGCAGACCCGCGTGAAAAAGATCGAGAGCCACAACGCCGAGCTCGA
Source organism: Spirochaetota bacterium (assembly GCA_017998375.1). GTDB lineage: Bacteria > Spirochaetota > UBA4802 > UBA4802 > JAGODF01 > JAGODF01. Next base: position 8,414 of record JAGODF010000160.1, on the reverse strand, counting down.
GGAGGGGAACCCCTCCCAGCGCACGGCCCTGAACCTCGCTGGGATATCGTCCGAGGAGGTCGAGCGCGGGCACATCGTGGTGAAGAACAATTTCTTCACGGCGGCGCGGGAGATCATCGCGCGGATCACCATCATCGACCTGAAGCGCGCCCTGAAGAACAACCTGGGCATCGAGATCATTGCCGGCACCACGTCGCTCAAGGGGAAGATCATCCTCGTCGATCCGGAAAGGGCGGGCGAGCGCGAACAGGCGGTGCGCGTGCGCTTCGACGAGCCGTGGCACTTCTACCCTGGCGAACCGTTCATCATCACCCACCCCGGCGGCTTCCGCATCATCGGCGGCGGCACGGTGCTGCTTCCCGACGTCGAGCTCGTGCGCGATAAAAAGCGACTGCGCGAAGAGCTCGCGTCCGCCGGCGCCGGCACCCCCGAGGAGCTTGCGGCGCTGGCCGTCCGCGTCAGGGAACATGTCCCCGAGGCGGAGATCCTGCGCATGTTCCCGCAGAGCGAAAAGAATGTCCAGAAGACCGTGGCCTCGCTTCTTGAAAAGGGGCTCGTCAAAAAGGAAGGGGGGATGATAATCGACGCCGCCTGCCATGCTCGCTCCATGAAGGAGATCGCCGCGGCGATAGCGGAGAGCACGGGCCTGAACCTCGCCGAGCTCGCCGGTAAGACCGGCATCGACCAGGAGATCGTCCGGCTTCTGCTTTCCGGCGTGATGAAGGCGGAGCCGATCGTCGAGAAGGACGGGCGCTTCTTCTCCGGCAGCGCCGTCACCGAGGAGACGCTCCCGCCCGACAGGAAGAAGGCGCTCGCGTCACTCGCCGCCGCGGGTCGCGAAGGGCTGGAGCTCACGCGCCTGGAGGACGAACGGCAGAAGGCGGCGGTGAAGGACCTCATCCGCCTGGGATTCGCCGTGAGCCTGGACGGTAATATCATCCTCCACCGCGACGAATATGGCGCGCTGAAACAGGCGGTCATGGTGCTTCTGGAAGGCCGCGACAGGATATCCATTCCCGAGGTCCGCGACGCCACGGGGCTCAGCCGCAAGTACCTCATCCCGCTCCTCAACCGCGTCGAGACCGACGGCCTCATCAAGCGCATCGGCGACTTCCGCATGAAGGCGTGACCCGCCGATCAGCGCCCAGACAGACCGCGTCAAATAGATAAAATCATCCAATAATAATTAATCACTTGGCAGGGTGATAAATAATTGACGTAACGGCCTTAACTATGCAAAATGACTTTATTGTAACGGTCATCATCCAGAATCTCGCAACCGGATAAAAACATGGGACTCTTCACTCCGAACATCGAAAATCTCATCGATAACGACGACGTGGACGGGCTGCTCAAGCTCATCTCCCACCGCAAGGCGGATATCCGGCTTGCCGCGCTCCTGACGCTCTCGCGCAAGAAAGACGAAAAGATCCTGGAAAAACTCAAGGTGCTCCTCAAGGACCCGGACCCTAAGGTGCAGGCCATCGCCACGCTGAAGTTCGGCGAGCTCGGCGGGGTCAACATCATCAGCAACCTCCGCAATATCATCCTGAACGGCTCGCAGCGCGACAAGATCGAGGCGCTCCGCCTCATCGCCAGCAAGGGAAAGACCGACAACGCCGAGATATCGAAACTGCTCTACCTGGCGCTCCAGGACAAGCGGCAGCTGGTACAGATTGAGGCGATCCGCACCATGGGCATGACGAAGGACTTCTACTCCGAGAAGCACCTCATAGACAAGATGGACGATCGGAGCTCCCACATCCGTCTGGAAGCCGTAAAAGCCCTGGGCGACATGGGACTCGAATCGTCCACCGACCCGCTCATCGGCTCGCTCATCGACAACAACTACGAGGTGAGGAAGGCGGCCCAGGAAGCGCTCAGGAAGATAGGCACCGAGAAGGCGATCAACGCAGTGAGCGACGCTCCCTTCATGCTCCTGGTGAAGCGCATGACCGAGGGCGAGGCCGTCCGCCGCGAGACCACCATCCAGATAGGCGTGAAGCGCATCAAGGAGGGAATTCCCCTTCTGCAGAAGGCCTGCATGGACGAGTTCAAGAACATCCGCCTCGAAGCCGTCAAGGCCCTGGGCCTTCTCCGCGACAAGACCGCTGTCCACACGATGGTGCGCCTCCTGGACGATCCATACTTCGACGTCCGCATCGAGGCCGTCCGCGCCCTGGAAAAGATCTTCGACCGCAACGCGATGCTGGGACTTGAGAAAACCATGAACAAGGACAGCAACCGGGTGGTCCGCAAGGAAGCCCAGAAGGCATACTACTCGCTGAAATCGCGCCTGGAGCGGGCCGACAAGGAAGAGTGAGCCCGCCCTCCCCGGCCGCGCGCCGGGGACTCCCCCCGAAAATGATCCTCGGTTTCGACATCGGCAACACCAGCACCAGCGTCGGCGCGTACCGCCGCGATTCCATCATCCCGCGTCAGCTTTTCCGGTACGACACCGCCGGTACCGATGATCCCGTGTTCCTCGCGAAAACGATCAGCGGTCATGTAGCGCGGGAGAAAATATTGGGCTTTGTCTTTTCAAGCGTGGTCACCGGCATGAACGGCGCCTATCGCGCGGTGGCGCGTGACGCGTTCGAGCTGCCCGCGCTGGAAATCGGGCACGATATCAGGCTGAACATCACCCTGAACTACGAGCGCCCGGAAATGCTGGGCCCCGACCGCATCGTGAACGCCGCGGCTGCGCGCCGCTCTTACGGCGGCGACTGCCTGGTAATCGACATGGGCACCGCCACCACGGTGAGTGTCATCCTTGCCGACGGGACTTTCGAGGGCGGCATCATCGCGCCGGGCGTGGGCATCACCATGGAGGCGCTCTCGAAGAGGACCTCGAAGCTGGTGGAAGTGCCGCTGGAGGCGCCGCCTTCCATAATGGGACGGAACACCGCCGACTGCATCAAGTCGGGATTCTTCCACGGCTGGGCGTCGATGATGGAGGGCTTCGTCGGGAAGATATCGGCGCTCTACGGGCGCGGATTCACGGTGATCCTCACCGGGGGTTTTTCCCGGAAGTTCGCCGGGCACCTTGGCTTCCCCTGCGTCATCGATCCGCTCCTCACGATGAAGGGCATCAAGGCGCTGTACGATATCAACCGCCCCTCGTGAGGCCGCGGTATCACCCCAAAACGCTCCCCCGTCTTTTCTTGACAAAATCCCGACCACTGTAACCATGGCCGCGTTAAAAGGACCGGTACCATCATGCACAGGGAAATATCGCGCAGGCGCGCCTTCGCCATAATATCGCACCCGGACGCGGGGAAGACGACGCTCACGGAGAAGCTCCTCCTCTACGGCGGCGCGCTGGAGCTCGCGGGCTCGGTGACGGCCAAGAAGAAGCAGAGGGAAACCTCCTCCGACTGGATGGAGCTGGAGAAGAAGCGGGGGATATCGATATCGTCCACCGTGCTACGCTTCAGCTACAACGATTTCCAGCTCAACCTGCTGGACACGCCGGGCCACAAAGACTTTTCCGAGGACACCTACCGCGTGCTCACCGCCGTCGACAGCGTCATGATGGTGATAGACGCCGGCAAGGGGATCGAGAGCCAGACACGGAAGCTTTTCGAGATCTGCCGGAAGCGGGGCATCCCCATTTTCACGTTCATGAACAAGCTCGACCGGCCCGCGCTTCCGCCCCTGGAGCTGATAGACCAGCTGGAGAAGGTGCTGGGGCTCCACGCGTTCCCGGTCAACTGGCCCCTGGAAAACGGCCCCTCCTTCAAGGGAATATACGACCGCATGAACCGGCGGGTGCACCTCTTCGAAAAGGTGCCCGGCGGCGCCTACAGGGCGCCGGTATCCGTCCACGACATGTCCGATCCGCTGGTGAAGGGCATGCTCAACGCGAAGGTGTACGACGAGATAGTCGAGGAACTGGAAATGCTGGACGGCGCGCACGGCGGCTTCGACCGCGAAGAGGTGCTGCGCGGCAGGACCACGCCGGTGTTCTTCGGCAGCGCGGCGAACAACTTCGGCGTGGAGCTTCTGCTCAACGGATTCCTGGAGCACTCGGGGGGCCCCGTGCCGCGGATGACCGCCGACGGTCCCGTGCCGCTTGACAGCCCGGACTTCTCCGGCTTCATCTTCAAGGTGCAGACGAACATGAACCCGATGCACCGCGACCGCATGGTCTTCGCCCGCGTCTGCTCGGGCAGGTTCGAGCGCGACATGAAGGTGTACAGCGCGCGCATGCAGAAGGAGATACGCATCTCCAGCGCGCACAACGTCTTCGGCCGCGAGCGCGAGACGCTGGACGAGGCCTACGCCGGCGACATCCTGGGTTTCATCACCACCACGCCGTTCCGCGTGGGGGACACCATAGGCTCCAACCCGGCCATCGCCTTCGAGGAGATCACGCGCTTCGCGCCGGAATGCTTCGCCTACCTGCACAACACGGTCACGTCGAGCTACAAGTCTTTCCGCAAGGGCTTCGACCATCTCCTGGCGGAGGACATCGTCCAGACGTTCCACCTGGACGGCCACGCCGGCAACCTGCCGCTGCTGGGCGCGGTGGGCCCGCTCCAGTTCGAGGTGCTCCAGTACCGCCTGCGCGACGAGTACGGCGCGGATTCGCGGCTGGAGATGATGCCCTGGACGACGCTCCGCTGGCTCGCCTCGGAAGTGGACGCCGACGCGCTGGAGAAGGCACTGCCCTACAAGGCGGTTACCGGAAAGGACGAGGAAGGGCGGCCCGTGATACTGTTCATCACGGAGTGGTCGCGCGACCATTTCATCGAAGGCAACCCGAAGATCAGGATAGTCGATACTCCCGGCAAGGATACGCTGCTCGGCCTGCTGAGGCACCCCGCCGCGGCGCGTTAGAAGAGGTATGATAGGATCCGGCTGTCAACGGCCATGTCCGCGGCAGGCGTCCATCTCCCGTTGGATCCTGCGGCATTCAGCCTTGATGAGGGCGACCCTGTGCATCACGTCGCGGATGTCCCTCCGGTAGATGGGGCCGCGCTCGCAGTAGCATTCATCCTTCTCGTTGCCGAGACACGCGATGACGCCGCGCAGCTCGCGGCTTCTCATGTACAGGTCCTTCCGGTCCCTGAGATATACAAACTCGTTCCTGATTTTTCCCGCCAGATGATCAAATCCCCCCATAAAGGAATGCATCGTCACCCCCATGGTCCTCATCACCTGGTCACTCATATCAATCCAGTATCCCATCTCGCACCCCCGAACAGATACTTTTTTTATTTTCAAAACGAATATCGGTTATGCTTAAATATAAAGAAAAACCGCCACGATAGCAAATTTCTATCCGGAATGTGTACCTGAATACGTGGATTTTTTCATAGTCGGATATATTTTTTATCGCGCACGCTCATAGTAAAAATATACTAAGGGAACATGTTGCAACGCGGAGTTCTTCATTCATTGGACAGGAGGCTGGTCGGCATCACCCTGTAGGAGTTGTCGCTCGACGAGATGGCGAAGGAGATGGAAGGCATGCCGTACTGCACAGTCGATGGGACGAAGCCGGGGAAGGATCTTTCCGAGGTAGAGTACCGGAACATCGCGTCCAAGATGGGGCGGTGACTGTCCGCGTCCAGCATTCGCCCTGGCAGCACACCACGCGGGCGGTCACGTGCGCCAGAAACGCGGCAGGAAGATCACCAGGACCGTGTACAGCTCCAGCCGTCCGACGAGCATCGAGAACGACAGCGCCCACTTGACGTAATCCTCGAAAAAGGAATAATTTTCGGTCGGCCCGATCCTTCCGAACGCGGGGCCGATATTTCCCAGCGTGGTCAGCGCGGCCGTGAAGGAGGTAGTGATATCGTGCCCGGCGGAGGCGACGACAAACGTTATCGCGAGCAGCATCGCGGCATAGAGGAAGAAAAATCCCGAGATCGAATAGACGATGTTCTTCTTCACCATGCTCCCGCTGACCCTCAGCGTGAACACGCCGCGCGGGTGTATCAGCAGCTTCAGTTCATTCAGCGCCTGCTTGAAGAGGACCACCAGCCTGATCACCTTGATGCCCCCGCCGGTGGAACCCGAGCATCCGCCGACGAACATCAGGACGAACAGCACTATCTGCCCCAGCAGGTGCCACTGCTCGTAGTCGGCTGTCGCAAATCCGGTCGTGGTCATGATGCTGGCCACCTGGAAGGACGCGAACCTGGCGCTCTGCCCTATCGTCTGGTACGACGTGCCGTACAGGCAAAGAGTTATCACTGCGGTCGCCGCGAAGAATATCAGCAGGTACGCCTTCAGCTCGCTGTCCCTGAACACGTTACTGAACCTGCCGGACAACAGCCTGTAGTGGAGCGTGAAGTTGATGCCCGCAATGAGCATGAACACCATGATGACTACGTCGACATACACGGAATCATAATGCCCGGCGCTCGCGTTTTTCGTGGAAAAACCGCCGGTTGCCATCGTCCCGAACGCATGCGTCAGCGCGTCGAAAAGGCTCATTCCGCCCAGCATGAGGAGGACCGTCTGCAGCGCGGTGAAGCCCACGTACACGAGCCAGAGCAGTTTCGCCGTCTCAGTTATCCGCGGTGTGAGCCTGTCGACGGTGGGCCCCGGCGCCTCGGCCTGTATCAGCTGCAGGCCGCCGATTCCCATCAGCGGCAGTATCGCCACCGTGAGCACCACGATGCCCATGCCGCCCAGCCAGTGCGTCAGCGAACGCCAGAAAAGCATGGACATCGGCAGGGCCTCCACGTCGGTCAGGATGGAAGCGCCGGTGGTGGAGAATCCCGAGATGGTCTCGAAGAACGCGTCGGTGAACGAGGGGATGCTGCCTGACAGGAAAAACGGCATCGCGCCCATCACGGAGGCCATCACCCAGCTCAGCGTGACCAGCAGGAAACCGTCCCTGGCGGAAAGGGCCTCCGCCCTGTTCTTCCTCAGCGCGACCAGCGTCGCCGCAGAAAGCGCGACCGTGCACGCCATGGTGCCCGCGAACGCACCGAGCGACGCGCGCTCGCCCGCGTAGAGGGCCATGCCGGCGGGCACGGCCATGAATCCTGAAAGGATCAGGAACAGGATGGAAATGATTTTCGCGAGGATCGGGAAATTCATGCCGTGACGCACCTCAACCCTGGATAAAGCTTTCCAGGTGTGAAATCGACGCCTTCTCCGTGATGAGTATCACCAGGTCGCCGGGCGCTATCGCGAGGTTCCCGTGCGGCAGGATGTTTTCCCCGCCGTGGACCACCGAGAGGATGAGCGAGTTCGATGGGAACGTGATATCCTTGAGGGGTTTCCCCGCCAGGCCGCTTTTCTCGTCTACCACAAACTCGATCACCTCGGCCTTGCCGTCGAAGATGCTGTGCAGCTGCTTGATGTTTCCCTTCCGGATGAACTTCATGATCGCGTCGACGGTGCTGTTCTTGGGACTAATGGTCACGTCGATGTCGAGGCGCGATGCGATGGCGAGGTAGCCCGAGTTCGTCACCAGTGCGATGGAGCGTTTGATCCCCATGATCTTCGCGTAGAGGCACGCGAGCATGTTGAGCTCCTGGTTGTCGGTGATGGTGACAATGAGGTCGTTGCTCCCGAGCGACTCCTCCTCGAAGATCTTTTCGTCGGATATGTCCGCGTTGAGGACGAGCGCGTCCGGGAACTTCTCCGAGAGCACCTTGCACCGCTCGTAGTTGTTCTCGATGATGGTGATCTTCCTCCCCGTCCTGATAAGGTACTGGCAGACCAGCGCGCCTATCCTGCCCCCGCCGACGATCACGATGCGATCGATGGTCTCCTGCTTCTTCCCGGCGTGGATGAAGATCCGCGTGAAGTCCTTTTTCGTCGCAAGCAGGTAAAGATTATCACCCTCGGTGACGACGGTATCGCCCGTAGGGATTATAAAGCTGTTCTCGCGCACGATGCCGGCGATCAGGAACGGCTCCTTTATCCTGCGGCGGATGTCCTTCACGTCCTTGCCGTGGAAGAAGGACGTCCTGCCGACCACGATATTGCGCAGCTGGAGCTCGGTGTTCGCGAAGAGCACCACGTCGCTGTCCGCGCCGAGCGCTATGGTGTTGGCGATCTGCCTCGCGGTCTCGATCTCGGAATTGACCATTAAATCTATCCCGAGGAACGATTTCCCCGTGATCTTCGTCTCGGAGTAATCCATGTTTCTGACCCTGGCGATTTTCACCGGGACGTCGAACTCCGTGGCCACCAGTCCACAGGCGATCATGTTGACCTCGTCGGAGTTTGTCGCGCTGATGAAGATCGAGGCCTCGCCGATGCCCGCGTGCCTGAGGGTCGAGATCCGGGTCCCCTCCTCGTTCAGGACGATACAATCGAGCCGGCCGGTGACGTATTTCGCCCGTTCCGGATCCTTTTCGATGATCACCACGTCCTTGCCCTCGGCGATCAGCTGTTCGGCGATCTGCATGCCGACAACGCCCGCCCCGAGAATAACGATC
>JAGODF010000159.1 GCA_017998375.1 Spirochaetota bacterium | reverse complement strand
GACGAGAACGTTCTTCACTTTCTCCGAGTAGCGCGCCCCCGCGTCGTACGGGAATGGGAAGAGGGTGATAGGACGGAGGAGCCCCGCGCGGATGCCCTCCTTCTTCGCCTCGTGGATGGCGGTCTTGGCGATGCGCGACGGAGTGCCGAAGGCGACGATCATGATCTCCGCGTCGTCAAGGCCCTTTGCCTCGAACATCACCTCGTTCTGCTGGATGGTGTCGTATTTCCTTTTCATAACCAGGTTGTGCTCCTCCTGCTCGCCTGGCCCCAGGTAGAGCGACTTGAGGAGCTGGGGCTTCCGCCCGCGGCGCCCGGTGAGCGCCCAGGGCTTCTCGGGCATCACCACGGGCTCCTTCGGCGAGAGCCGGCATGGTTCCTGTATCTGCCCCATCATCGCGTCGGCGATCACCATGGCCGGGTTGCGATACCGGTCCGCGAGCTCGTAGGCCTTGATGGTGAGGTCGAACATCTCCTGCACCGACGCCGGGGCGAGGACTATGTTTCTGTAGTCGCCGTGGCCGCCGCCGTGGACCGCCTGCATGTAGTCGCCCTGGGTGGGCGCGATACCGCCGAGTCCCGGGCCGCAGCGCATGATGTTCACCACCACGCAGGGGATGTCGGAGCCAGCCATGTAGGACATGGCTTCCTGCATGAGAGAGATGCCAGGGCCGGAGGAGGACGTCATCGCCCTCTTTCCCGAGGCCGCGGCGCCCATCACCATGTTGATGGACGCGATCTCGCTCTCGGCGGGAATGAACACTCCCCCGCGCTTCGGGAGCTCCCGTGCGAGGTACTCTGGGATGTCGTTCTGCGGCGTGATGGGGTAGCCGAAGTAGTAGCGGCACCCCGCCTGGAGCGCCCCCTCGGCCAGGGCGATGTTGCCCTTGGTGAGCTTTCTTTCCATCATTTGTACACCTCTATGGCGGTGTCGGGGCACATTACCGCGCAGGTCTTGCAGCCGGTGCACCGCTCCTCGTTCTTCATGTCGAACTCGGCGGGGAAGTAGCCCTGCCTGTTGTGGGACTCCGACTTGGTGATGAGGTCCCGGGGGCAGAACTCGATGCAGAAGTAGCAGCCCTTGCAGCGGTCCCTGTCTATCTTGATATATGCCATGGCGCCTGAAAACACTCGTTTATGCACAATTTCAACTTTAATATACAATGAAGCGCATGGGCGGTATCTGTCAATAAAATTGTAATTTTTTCAATTTGGGTTGGTCACCGGCCAGAGTTCCCCGGGAATGCACACGGTATCCGCATCGGCCCGCCGGGGGACGGGGTGATATTTCCCGCCAGTCGTTTTTCTGTTTGATGTATCTGCCTCTATGATCAAGAATGAGCGCCTGGGGAGAACTTCGGAAAGGGGGATGCGTGTCATGCGGGAAGACAGGGGTGCGGGAGACATGAGTAAGGGCGATAGGCGGCTCATCTACTGTTCGGGGCCGCTTTTCTGCCCCGGCGAACTGGGCGAGATGCTGGCGATGGCGCGGAAACTGGAAGAACATGGATACGCGACCTTCCTGCCCCAGCGCGACGGCATCGAGGCGCTGGTCATGGGGATGGTGAATTCGCCGCTCAACGTGAATTTCCTCAACGTGCGGAAGGGGCTGGACCGCGCCATCTTCGCGCTGGACATCTACCAGATCCTCGTGCGCTGCGACGCGCTGGTCTTCAACATGAACGGCCGGGTCCCCGACGAAGGCGCGCTCGTGGAGACGGCCGCGGCCTGGACCGCGGGGAAGCCGATAGTTATCTACAAGAACGACGCGCGGACCGCCTTCAAGGGCATGGACAACTCCATGGTGAGCGGCCTGGTGAGGGGGAAGATGGTCCATTCGCTGGAAAAGATACCGGGAGAACTGGAGAAGGTGCTTCGTACGGCAAAGGTGGGGGATGATACCCGCGCCGAGGCGAAGCTCCCCGCAGAGGTTCGAGGCGCAGTTGACCTGGGGAAGAAGATCTGGTCCCTGCTGGGGCGCCGCGACGCGTCCCGGAAAAAGCCCGATACACTCGTCGCCGAAATCGCGGCGCTCTGCGCGCGATAATGCGCGGGCAGGGACCACAGCCTGTTATTTGTGGCAGAAGTTATGTATTTGTCGGAAAATCATGGGTCAGAGCCCCAATAATGTGGATAACTATCACCCTCGAAGTGCCTATTTTGCTCTACGAATCCATATTCCACCGATAACTATCGTATCCCTGCCGCGCCCCAACAATTTCAGTTGCAATTTTCAACCTCCGGTGTATCATATCACCCTCAAGCATACAAACTGGAGGTTCGTATGGAGCACACATTCAAACACAATCCATCGTACACCCTCCTGCAATGCAAACTCGGCGCCGGCGAAAAGCTGAAGGCCGAGGCGGGAGCCATGGTGTACATGAGTCCCGACATCTCGATCGAGACGACATTCGGGAGCGGGATACTGTCGGCCATTGCACGCAAGTTCCTCGGCGGGGAATCGCTCTTCGTGAACGTGTTCACGGCACCGTCTGCAGGCGGGGAGATAGGGATCGCGCCCTCGCACGTGGGGGACGTCCAGCACATGAAGATGACGGGCCAGACGATCATGCTGCAGTCGGGATCGTACCTCTGCTCGTCGCCGGAAGTGAACGTGTCGCCGCAGTTCGGCGGCATCCGCTCGCTCTTCGGGGGCGAGGGACTCTTCCTGCTTAAAGTGTCGGGCGCCGGGGACCTGTTCTACTCGTCCTACGGGGCCATCATCCCCATCGACGTGAACGGCAACTACAAAGTGGACACCGGCCACATCGTGGCGTTCCAGGACTCGCTCTCCTTCTCGGTGAAGAAGGTGGGAGGCTGGAAGTCGACGCTGCTCTCCGGCGAGGGACTCATCTGCGAATTCAGCGGCAGCGGGAAACTCTGGATACAGTCCCGCGTTCCCGACGGCTTCATCGGGTGGGTCGCAAAACTGTTACCGAGGTAGCTTATGAATATCGATATAAAATACAATCCTTCGTACGCGCTCGCCATCGTGTCGCTCGGCGCCGGCGAGCAGATAAAGGCCGAGGGCGGCTCCATGGTGAGCAAGAGCGTCAACGTGGGCATCGAGACGAAGAAGGCGTCCGGCGGCGGCATCCTCAAGTCGCTGAAAAGCGCGTTTCTCGGTGGGACCTCCTTCTGGATGAACACCTTCACCGCCCAGGGCAACGCCGGCGAGGTGTCGCTCGCGCCCACGCTCCCCGGCGACGTGAAGCGGATCGACGTGGCGGGGACCATCTTCGTGCAGTCGAGCTCGTTTCTCGCGGGCGCGACCACGCTCGACATCGACACGCAGTTCCAGGGGCTGAAGGGCTTCTTCACCGGCGAATCGCTCTTCTTCCTGAAGATCACCGGCAGCGGGCCGCTCCTCATCGCGAGCTACGGCGGCATCGAGGAGATCACGGTCAGCGGAAGCCTCCTGGTGGACACGGGCCACATCGTCGCATTCCAGGAAGGGCTCACCTACCAGGTGCAGAGGCTCGGCGGGTGGAAGTCGTTCTTCATGGGGGGAGAAGGACTGGTGAGCAAATTCTCCGGCAACGGGAAGCTGTGGGTCCAGTCGCGGAACGTCGCGGCGCTCACGGGCTGGCTGCGGGACAAGCTCCCGCCCAAGCAACAGTAGGAGGATGATATGAACTACGAAATTTTAGGGAAACCCGATTTTCCCTGCGTGAAGATACAGCTCGCCGCGGGCGAGTCGATCGTCGCCGAGTCCGGCGCGATGGTGGCGATGTCGCCCACCATTGAGATCAAGACCGAGGCGCGCGGCGGGATCCTCAGTTCCATGAAGCGCTCCATCCTCGGCGGGGAGTCGTTCTTCATCAACACTTTCACGGCGCAGGGCGGCCCGGGCGAGATCTACTTCACCTCGGCAACAACGGGCGACCTCGAGGCGGTGGAGATCAGCGGGCAGGACCTCGTCATGTCGCGCAACGCGTTCGTCTGCTCCAGCCCGGGCGTCCAGATCGACAGCAAGTGGGGCGGCTTCAAGGCGATGTTCAGCGGTGAGGGGCTTTTCTTCCTGAAGGCATCGGGCTCGGGGACGCTCTTCTTCTCGAGCTTCGGGGCGATACACCAGGTGCCCATACAGGGCGAGTACATCGTCGACACGGGTCACATCGTGGCGTTCGATCCCACGCTTACGTTCAAGGTGGAGAAGGTCGGTGGGTTGAAGTCGCTCTTCCTCTCCGGCGAGGGTTTGGTCTGTCGTTTCAGCGGATCCGGAAGGCTCTGGATCCAGACTCGCAACCAGAACTCCTTCGCGGCCTGGGCGGACCAGTTCCGGCGCGTGCAGCAGTCGGGGAACTAGTTTGATAAAAAAAGGATTCACCACAGAGGCACAGAGAGCACAGAGGAAAGATTTATTCATGCCGAATGTCATTTCCGCCCCCGCTTCCTCGGGGTAAACTCCGGCGGGAATCCATTCGTTGTAGAAAACCCTCTGTGTCTCCGTGCCTCTGTGGTTGCCGTTTTTAGTTGGCGTTATTAAGAAGTGGTTATTTTTTAGGAGACATAATATTTTACTTGAAAAATACGGCGAGGCCGGGTAGGGTGCTGGCATTGAAGGCAGGTATCGCACATGGATGATAAACAGCGTGTCGAACTGATCCGCAGGGCCAACGAGCTCTTCAACGGCGGTGATATCGAGAAGGCCGCGGCCATCTTCGAGAAGACAGCATACAAGGACGGGCTCTCACGGGTTGGGGATTACTATTTCTTCGATAAAAAGCTCCCGCTCAACGCGCTGAAGTACTACCGCATCTCCGGGCGCTCCGACATGGTGAACCAGATCTACGACCGGATGATCTACGCGCTCTCCCGCTGGATCAAGGCCGGCGACTCCACCGAGACGCCTCCGCCGGCGCAGGACACCGCCAAGGTGAAGCTCCCTCCCCTCAAGGTGTCGCCCAAGCTCAAGATGGCGGCGGAGGAGATCCTCAAAAAGCAGGAATAGGGCGCGGTTCTCGTTCCGTCACAGCCCATCCACGAACTCTGTGACGCCCCTGTCAAGCTGGTCGACGGAGTTCGCGTTGCCCTTCGAGGCCCTCTCTCCCACTCCTCTTTCCACGTCGACTATCCTGCCGGTGATGATATATTTCGTCCCCATTTTCATGAGCGAACCCACCAGCATCTTTTTCGCCGAGAGGAGCTTGCCCATCTGCACGGCGCAGGAAACGTCGGTGCAGCCGGTCTGCTGGAAGCCCTGCTCCTTGAGTATTTCCTTCATCTGGGAGCGCTCTATCACCGTGTAGCGGCCGGTGTTGATGAGTTCGGTCCGTATCAACTCGGACACGTTCATCGCCGTGGTGAGCGGAATGCCCTTCGCGGTGAAGTCGGATACTGCGATCCGTTCCTTAACTCCGGAGAACGGCGCCACGGTCCGCGCCCTACCCTGGGAAACCTGCTGGAAAGTCGCGGCGGCCCCCGAACCGCGTTCCCCGTCGAGGGTGTGTGGTCCCGTGTAGACGGCGGCCTGCGTGCATGATATGCAACCGGTTATTAACAATGCGCACAACAGGTGGTTTCTCGTTCTTGTTATGGTTTTCATCTCTTTTCTCCTCATCTCACGAGCCTGTTGATCTCGGCCGCGTCGTTTTTCATCTGGAGCCTGAGCTCCTTGCACGCGTTGGCCAGCGCGAGCAGTTTCGCGGTCTTCATGTCGTCGGGCGGATTGTAGCCCCACCACGCGGCCATGTACTCGGTATCCCGTCCCTTGACGGTGTAGGTCTTAAGAACCCTCCCTGCCGGGCTCATGATCGCCGCCTCCAGTTCGACTCTGCTGGTGATCGACATGTAGGGCATGCCGAACGGCGCGGTGATGTTCAACGTCAGGATGTTGAATATCATTCCCAGTATCCCGCGGTTCGTTTCTCCCTTCCGCACAATGATGCTCAGGTGATACTCGCCCGGCTCGCCCTCGAATGTCAGGTTGTTCTTGATGACATTGACGTATTCGCCCGTCTCGAATTCAAGATTGGAATACTGGTTTTTCATGCATTTCTCAAGGTTCGCTGTGTTTACAATGACGCGCAGTGGTTTCACGTCGCGGTGGAATGTCGCCTTTCGCAGGAATATTCCATTGTCGAAACTCTTGCAGGAAATTATACCGAAGGCGAGTACCAGCAGGACAGGCAGATAGCGCTTCATGGGTTCCTCCGTTATTCAAAGACGGGAAGTGTCATGGTCCGGTGTCGGCATCATTCGTATAATCCGGCATCCAGGCATTATGGTGACAAACGGTATCCAAATGATTCAATAATTCAAGCGTTATTTCTTCACCAGCGCCTTCCCGTACTCCTCCAGGCACATGAGCTCTATCTCCACAAGGCTCCGGAACGCCTCTCGGAAATCGTCGCGCCCGGTGGTGAAGAGGCCGTGGCCCCAGACGATGGCGCCGCGCCGCCCCCGAAGCGCGGGCGGCAGAGTGTTGCAGAGCCCAAAGCGCCCGGTACCTATCTCCCCCGGGATGATCGGCACGTCGCCGATGAAGCGCGGCGTTGAACACAGGCGGTGGCACTGCCCGCGGTTCGCGCAGTTTTCCTTTTCGCAGATCATCGACATGATGACACTGAAGCGCGGGTGGCCGTGGAGGATCGCCCGCGCGTCGCCGTTCATCAGAATGTCGCGGTGCGCGCTGTACTCGCTGGAAGCGGTAATGCCCGCGCAGGACGATCCGTCCACCGGACAGGGGTCGATACAGCCCGCGAGCTCGTCGAGCGAGCTTCCCGTCTGGCTGATGTAGATGGTGCCCCCGTCGCGGTAGGAGATATTCCCGAAGTAGGAGTCCACCATTCGGCGCTCCACGGTGAGGCGCCCCGCCTCGATGATCGCGTCGTATATCCGCGCGCTCTCCGCGAACGGGCCCGCGTGCGAGGGGACGAGGTCGCGCGTCGAGTCGATGAATTCCCGGTAACGGCGCATGGCGTCGCGGAGGAGGGCGATATCATCCCCCTCCGTTCCCGCTACCAGCGCGTCGGTGAAGAACTTCACGAAGCCGGAGAAGCAGACCGAGCTCATGACCACGAACGCCTGCTCCGGGCTCACCGTGCCGTAGGTGACGATTCCGTGGTCGCGAATGAAGATGGACCGGCGCCGCTTCAGCGCGGCGACGATGGTGGGCGCGTCGAAGCGGTCTGATACCGGGATGTCGTGGAAGAAGGTACGCGTCTCGCTGTCGCCGGGCACGAAGTAGCCCTCCGTCGCGCGCGCGGCGAGGCGGTTCAGTATGGAGAAGTACGGCTCGGCCGGCCGCGCGTAGAGGATGCTCGCGATGTTGAGCCCGCTGATCACCTCCTCGAGCACCGCCGTCTCGGCGCCGCTCCGGTTCCACACCAGCTCCGCGTCCAGCGCGCCGAAAAGCGGCGCGCCCTCGTCGCAGATTCCCTGTGCCGTGAGCTTCGATTCATATTTCCGGAGGAGGTCGATCATGCCATGCCGAGCTCCTTCATTTTCGCGTTAGTGGGGAGGCCCCGCTCGTCGAGCCCGCGGATTTTGTAATAATCGGCGCGCGCCTTCAGAAACGCGGCGCGGTCGATGGCGGGCACCGCGATGCCGTTGCCGCCTGTGCCGTCAATCGTGAAGAAGCGCGCGGGCAGGTCGTCGTCGGCGGCGGTGAAGCCGTTCTGCGCGTTCATCACGCGATCGTGGTAGTAGATACGCTCGCCCGCGCGGAGAAGGTCCTGCGCCGTGGCGGAGACGCCGGTCACGCCCTGGAACGCCAGGGCGAACTCCTCGAGCGTCGCCGCGAAGAAGAGGAACTTGCAGGCGGTGAGCGAGTCGATCACCGCGTTCAGGTCCTCGGCGATTTTTATTATGCGCGCCTTGCCGCTGAAGGTGAAGCGGTCCGTGGCCACGGGTTTCCGTAAAATTTCGTGGGAGATGGGATAGGCCCGCAAGTGGCAGCCCCCGCGGGTCGAGACGGCGTAGGCGAGCGCCATGCCGCGGGCGCCGCGCGGGTCGTAGGCCGGCAGTTCCAGCTTCTTCACGCTGATCGATACTCCGGGGTGTCCCTTCGATTCCGCGTAACGCCACGAGCCGCGGGCGAGCTCCGCGCCGACGCCGCGCGACGCGGCGATCTCCCCGAGCAGGGAGACGATCTCGCGCGGGGTAAGCGCGGCCCCGGTGATCTCGCTGTGACAGGCGATCGTCGCCGCCGCGCTGATGGTGTCCATGCCGGCCTCGTTGCAGATGCGGTTCGCCTCCACCACGGCGTCCAGGTCGGTGTTGCCGAGGAGCGCGGTGAAGTGCGACATCGTCTCGTACTCGGGGATTATCTCGCCGCGCTCCCCCTTTTTCTTGCAGAGGACGTGGCAGCCCGCGCAGCCCGTTTTTTTCGTGTGATATTTCGTTTTATAGCTGAACGCGTTCACCGACTGCGCATCGGCGAACGCCGTCGCGCGGAAGTTGTCCGTGGGGAGCATCCTCCGGCTCTGGATGAGGTCCAGGAGCGCGCCCGTGCCGAAGTTCGATATGCCGAGCTCCCCCAGGAGCGCGGGCGAGGCGGAGGTGAGGCGGATGATCTCCTCGCGGGCTCGGTCAAGAAGCGCGCGGTCGTGGATGGAGGTCTTCCCGCTCCCGGAGACCGCGATGTATTTCAGTTTCTTCGCCGCCATCACCAGGCCAAGGCCCCCGCGCCCCGACGAGTAGTGCCCGTCGATCATGATCGACGCGAAGAGGACGCCGTTCTCCGCAGCGGGTCCTATCACCGCCGCGGAGCCATCGTCATCGATTTCGCGAAGCGTTTCAGACACGGTTTTCCCTTGCAGGTGTGCCGCGTCGCGGTACTCCACGGCGCCATCGCGAATGACGATGCCGCGCCAGCCTGCGCTCCTTCCGGTGATGACGATGCCGTCGAGCCCGGCGCGCTTGATCTGCGTGCCGTACTTTCCCCCGACGGAGGTGTCGCCCACGGTGCCCGTCAGCGGCGAGCGCGACACGATGGCCATGCGGCCCGAGGTGGGCGAGGGCGTATCGACGAGGGGGCCGGTGAAGAAGAGGAGCGGCATTCCGGGATCGTCCCAGGAAAGGCGTATCGAGCGTGAGAGGTAGTAACCCGCAAGTCCCTTGCCGCCGATGAACTCTTCGCACAGCGCGGCGGGAGGCCCATCGATCCGCGAGGTTGTATCG
>JAGODF010000158.1 GCA_017998375.1 Spirochaetota bacterium | reverse complement strand
GATATCAGCCTGCGGGAAGGAGGAAAAAGCCATGAAGCTGAAAGTGCCGGGAATATCGTGCAACCATTGCGTGATGCGGATAATGAACGCGCTGAAGCCCCTGCCGGGAATGGGGAACATTACCGTGGATATCGACAAAAAAACTGTTGAAATAACCGGAGAACCGGATATACAGGCGGTGACCAGGGCCATCGAGCAGGCGGGCTACACTATCGAGAGCTGAGCGCCCCGGCGACCTTTCCGGCGCGCCCCAGATACGACATGCCAGACTGACGCGAAAGGGGAACGGGATCCCGTTCCCATACTACAATTACATACGGAGGATCACCCATGAAAAAGTACCAGTGCACTGTATGCGGCTACGTCTACAATCCCGCCGACGGCGATCCCGACAACGGGATCAAGCCCGGTACGCCCTTCGAGAAACTGCCGGACGACTGGGTATGCCCCGTCTGCGGCGTCGACAAGGGCGCCTTCGAACCGGCGGACGAGTGACGGGTGCCGCCATGGATCCGGTACTGTTATCGAGAATACAGTTCGGTTTCACCGCGGGGTTCCATTTCCTCTTCCCGCCGCTGACCTTCGGGCTGACGCTCCTGGTCCTGGTGCTTGAGTCGCTTTCCCTCAAAAGCGGCGAGGAAATCTACAGGAAAATATCGGCCTTCATGGTCAAGATACTGGCGCTCGTCTTCATCATGGGCGTCGCCACGGGGATCACGCTGGAGTTTTCATTCGGCACCAACTGGTCGCGCTACTCGCGGCTGGTGGGCGACATCTTCGGGGCGCCGCTGGCGGCGGAAGGGATCCTGGCGTTCTTCCTGGAGTCGGTGTTCATCGGCGTGCTCTTCTTCGGCAGGGACCGGGTATCGCCGCGCCTCTACTGGCTCACGTCGCTATTGGTGTTCGTCGGATCGCACCTCTCGGGTTTCTGGATCATCATCGCCAACTCCTGGATGCACACCCCGGCGGGCTTCGAGAAGGTCATCGTCGACGGCAGGCTGACGCGGCTGGTGCTCACCGACTTCTCCGCCGCGGTCTTCAACCCGTCGACGCTGCACAGGTTCTTCCACGTGACGCTCGCGGGCTGGATCACCGGCTCGTTCTTCGCGGCGGGGATAGCGGCATGGTACCTGATCAAGGACCGTTTCCGCGACGAGGCGTCGAAGCTTTTGAAGATATCGCTCTCCGTGTTCATGGCCGCGTCCCTGGCCCAGTTCGCCTCCGGCCACGGGCACGCCGTGCAGGTGGCAAACACCAACCCCGAGCGCATGGCGGCCTACGAGGCGCTCTGGGAGGGACAGAACGGAGCGCCCATGTCGATCATCGGCTTTCCCGTGGAAAGCGAGCAGAAGACCTATTTCGAGATCTCGGTGCCGAAGCTGTTGAGCCTTCTCATCCACTTCGATCCGGACGCCCGGGTCGCGGGCCTCTCCGAATTCCCCGTGAACGAGAGGCCGCCGGTGCTCCTGCCCTACCTGTCGTACCACGTGATGATCGGCCTGGGGTCGCTCTTCGCGGCGCTGACGGGGCTGGGCCTCCTGCTCTTCATCACTGGTAAAATCTACACCGCGCGGTGGTATCTCTGGGCACTGCTTCTGACGGCGCCCCTTCCCCTGCTGGCCAACGAGTTCGGCTGGATGGCGGCGGAGGTGGGACGCCAGCCCTGGGCTATTTACAAGATTCTCCGCACCGCCGACGCCGCCTCCGTGGTGGTGCCGGCCTGGCAGATACTCGCGAGCCTCATCGCCTTCGCCCTCGTCTACGCGCTGCTCTTCGCGATATTCATGGTGCTGCTGGTGAAGTTCGTGAAGAAGGGCCCCGACGGGGCGAAAGGCGGCGCGTATTGATACCACGGGAGAGGTGACGAACAATGGATAATCCTAATTTCTATCAAACCGCGTGGTATCTGCTGATAGGCGTCCTCCTGGCGGGCTATTCGATCCTCGACGGCTTCGATCTCGGCATTGGCGCGCTCTTCCCCTTCCTGGCGAAGAGCGACGCCGACAGATCGTCACTCATCGGATCGATAGGCCCGGTCTGGGACGGCAACGAGGTGTGGCTCCTCACCGGAGGCGGCGCCCTCTTCGCGGCGTTTCCCCTGGCCTATGCCACGGTCTTCAGCGGCTTCTACCTGGCGCTGATGCTGGTGCTCTTCGCGCTGATCTTCCGGGCAGTGTCCCTGGAGTTCTGGACCTACGACGAGCCCCGGCGGAAAATCTGGGGGTGGGCGTTCACGATCGGGAGCCTGCTGCCCGCACTGCTCTACGGCGTCGCCCTGGGAAACGTTGTCTACGGCGTGCCGGTATCGGCCGATCACGAGTACGCCGGCGGCTTCTTCACCCTGCTGCGGCCCTACCCGCTCCTCATAGGCCTCCTGGGCCTCACGGCGATCCTGCTGCAGGGGAGCACCTGGGCCGCGCTGAAAACGGGCGGCCCCTTGAGGGATTCCGCGCGCAGGGCATCCTCGTTACTGCTCTACGCGATCGCGGCGCTCTTCATCGCGGCGGTGGCGGCGCACGTGGCCTTCGCGCCGGCCGTAAGCTCGGCGGCGCTTTTCTGGGTATTCACTGCGCTCTTCGCCGCAGTCTGGGCGGCGAACCGCTGGGCCCTGGCAAAGGGGAAGGACGCGCTCTCCTTCGCGATGTCGTCGGCGGGCTTAGCCTCCATGTGGGGGATCGCCGGCGCGGCGCATTTCCCGCGCCTGGTCACGGCGCTCGATCCCGCGAATTCCATCACCGCGGTGAACGCTGCCTCGGGACCTGTGACGCTGGGCACCATGCTCGTCATCGCCGGTCTGGGGATGCCCGTGGTGATACTGTACACCATCTTCGTCTACAGGGTTTTCAAAGGGAGGGTGAACGCCTGATACTCACAGCACGCGCGCCGCTCCGCGGCAGATGGCGGATGGCGTATATCATACACTAATAAACCGGAGGACGATATGACCAAGAGACTCGAAATCTACAAGTGCGACAAGTGCGGCAATATAGTCGAAGTGCTCCACGAGGGAGTGGGCGAGCTTCACTGCTGCGGACAAGCCATGAAGCTTTTCACCGAGAACACCACCGACGCCGCGAAGGAAAAGCACGTCCCTGTGATCGAGAAGACCGCCGACGGCGTCACCGTGAAGGTGGGGAGCGTGGACCATCCGATGGAGGAGAAGCACTACATCGAGTGGATACAGATCATCGCGGACGGAAAGTCGTACCGGCAGTTCCTCAATCCCGGCGACAAGCCGACCGCCAGCTTCAAGGTCGCCGGCGCGTCCGTCACCGCGAGGGAATACTGCAACCTCCACGGTCTCTGGAAGGCGAACTGATACAAGCATGCACTACGGAGGTGGACGAATTCCATCTAACTCACGCGGAGACGCGGAGGCCGCGGAGGGAGGATTGATATAATGGAGTCATCACGAGGAGGCCGCAGGCCGACGTGGTGATCCCTTCAGACAGGAAAACTCCTGCGCAAAGGGGATCGCCACGCTTCGCTCGCGATGACAAATTTTCCTCTGCGTCTCTGTGCCTCTGTGGTTAATAATCGTGTAGTACCAGCGCATGAATACATAATCAACGAAAGAAAGGAGTTACAGGATGAAGAGCATTAAGGGAACAAAGACGGAAAAGAACCTCCTGGCGGCGTTCGCGGGCGAATCGCAGGCAAGGAACAGGTATACTTTCTTCGCGTCGAAGGCGAAGAAAGAGGGATACGAACAGATCGCCGCGGTGTTCCAGGAAACCGCCGACAACGAGAAGGAGCACGCGAAGAGATTCTTCTCGTTCCTCGAGGGCGGCATGGTCGATATCACCGCGACCTTCCCGGCGGGAGTTGTGGGGACCACCGTGGATAACCTCAAGGCCGCGGCCGACGGCGAGAAGGAGGAACACGCGGAGATATACCCCGCGGCCGCCGATATCGCCGAGCAGGAGGGGTTCAAGGATATCGCCGCCCTGTTCAGGCTCATCGCGAAGGTTGAGAAGCACCACGAGGAGCGCTACAGGATGCTGGCGAAAAACATCCAGGACGGGAAGGTATTCAAGAAGGACCAGTCGACGAAGTGGATCTGCCGGAACTGCGGGTACATCGCCGAGGGAAACGAAGCGCCGGAGAAATGCCCCGCCTGTCTCCACGAAAAGGCCTTCTTCCAGTTGCTCTGCGACCACTTCTAGACCTGAAACACCGAAAAAAAGCGGCATCATCCGATGCCGCTTTTTTTGTGCAATGCCACGGTTATTTTTCTATGACTTCCTCGCCGCGGGAGGTGAATGAAATGCCCTGCTGGCCCCGGGCCCCTATCATGACCGCCTCGATTATGGGACGGTTCGCCGGGACGTCGGCTTTCCACTTCACGATGAAGTTCGCGCCGGAGCCGCCGCGCAGGTCCGACTCCTTCACGATGTAGCGGACGGACTCGACAGATTTCAGCCGTACCGGGGCGCTTAAGTACCTCTCGATGAGTTTGCCCTTCGTGTCGTAGTAATCCACGGAGAGGATCGTGATCGTCTTCGCCAGGTCGATATTGCGTATGCTCAAAGTGGCCGCGAGCAGCATGACGTGGTTGTCCCTGTCGCCATAGTAGATGTGGGAGTATACGGGCACGTAGACGGTCTGCCCCCGGGAAAGACGCGACTGGGCGGCCAGACGGTCCAGTGCCCCGAACGACAGCAGTGACAGCAGGATGATGATCGCAACGCCGTGTTTCATGATTCGCACCTCCACATCGTAAAGCTGGCCGGAATCCGCGCGTGCGGACATCGGGAATTGTGACAGCAAGTCGGGCGATGTCAACTTTTTTCATTCATTAAGAACGCAAAATTCACTAATTTTGTTGATACCGCCACTTTCAAACGCTACTGTAGTACAGGGTAAAGCGCGGTACACGAACCGCTCACGATGATGGACTCGAAGCAGACAATAGAAATCCTCAAGAACCTGATCACCACCCCGTTTTTCTGCAAAAACGCGCGGGGGGAATACCTCCTCGTGAACGCTTCCTTTGAACGCCTGATCGGAAGCGCCGCGCCGGTGGAAGGCAAAAAGGCCCGGGACATCCTCGACGAGGATTTCGCCGCGGAGGACGAGCGGCGCGACCGGGAGGCCCTCGGGCGACGCGGCATAGTGAACTACGACATCGAGCTGGGCTCCGGGGAGAGGAAGAGGACCTTCACCTGCAGGAAGATGCTCCTCCCCGGTGACGGATCCGCGGAAGACGTAATCGCCTGCGTCATGAACGAGACGACCGCCCGGGTCAACACCGAGGAGATGCTGCGCAAATTCAGCATGGGCATCGACCAGAGCCCGGCCTCCATCATCATCACCGATCCCGACGGCATCATCAGGTACGTCAACGCGACCTTCACCCGGGTCACCGGGTATCCCGCGGAAGAGGCGATAGGGCAGAACCCGCGCATCCTCAAGTCGGGCGTGCAGACAATAGAGTTCTACCGGCAGATGTGGGACACCATCAAGTCGGGCAGGTCCTGGAAGGGGGAGATGCTCAACAGGACCAAAGGGGGATCACTCTACTGGGAAATCGCGTCCATATCGCCCATCATGGACCGGAAGGGCGATATCACCGGCTTCATCGCCGTGAAGGAGGATATCACCCATTTAAAGAAGGTCGAGGAGGAGCTTCGCATCGCGGAGGAAAAGAACAGGGAGATCCTCGACGCCATACCGGACATCATGTTCAAGATGAACCGCGCGGGGACCATTCTCGACCCCGCCCTCGTGCGGAAGATCAGGGGCATCTTTCCCGAGGAGGCGCGAGAAGCCTCGACTCCCTACAGGATAAGGGCGTTTGAAACGGGTGATATCCAGATTTTCGAATATCCCGTGACTTCCCGAGACGATGTCCTGTATTACGAAGCGCGGTTCATTCTCAGCGGCGAGGACGAGGTCCTGGTGATCATACGGAACATCACGGAGCGCGTCCGGGCCGAGCGGGAGATGCGGGAGGCGCGCGAGACCGCGGAGAGCGCGAGCAGGTCCAAGAGCGACTTCCTGGCGAACATGAGCCACGAGATACGCACGCCGCTGAACAGCATCACCGGGTTCATCGAGCTTTTGAGGAAATCCTCCCTGGCACCGGAGCAGGAGGAGTACCTCGACATCATCTCCCGGAGCGCCGAGAGCCTGGTGGGCATCATCAACGACATCCTGGATTTCTCGAAAATAGAGAGCGGCAAGATCGAAATCGAGGATATCCCCTTCAATCCGTTCCAGGAATTCGAACCGACCATAGAGATATTCACGGAACGGGCGCAGAAAAAGAACATCGCGCTCTACTCCTTTATCGATCCCGTACTCCCCTCCTCCATCAGCGGGGACCCCCTCCGCATCAAGCAGGTGCTCGTCAACCTCCTGAGCAACGCGATCAAGTTCACCCCTGAGGAGGGGCGGATATTCGTCGAGATCGCGCGGAACCCGGGCGACGACTCCGACTGCGGCATCAGGTTCTCGGTCCGCGACACCGGCATAGGAATTCCCGAACGGAAAAGGAAGCTGATATTCGAGGCTTTTTCCCAGGCCGACAGCTCCGTGACGCGGCGCTATGGCGGCACCGGGCTGGGGCTCAGCATCAGCAGCAACCTGATATCGCTCATGGGAAGCAGCCTGGAGCTCGAAAGCGCGCCGGGAAGGGGAAGCACCTTCCACTTCACGCTCCGGCTGAAGCGGTGCGAGCCGGGGAAAGCCCGCGGGCTGCCCGCGGATTTCCGCGCCATCATACACAGCCCGCATGGCGCCGACGCGCAGATCCGGGATCTCCTGGAGCGTTATCTGACATCATTCGGAACGGTTCCACTGCACGCGGATTCTCCCGGCGGTTCGGAAATCGCCCCGGGAAGGGAGATCGTCTTCCTGATCAGGCCCGCCGATGCCGGCGATGAATTCGACGCTCTCGCGGAAAGAATCAGGGCGGGCGGGCGGCGCCTCGTGGTGGTGACGGGAGAGATAACGACGCCGGCGTCGGAACTGGCGCCGTCGCGGGCCGGCCGCGTCATCCACGCCCCGCTGAATCCCTCGCGCATCTTCAACGCCATCGTCGAGGAACTGGACATGCCCGGCGCGGCGCGGCGCGGCAGCGAGAATCATCACGCCCCGGGAGGCGCGCGCTTCAACGCAACGGCCCTCGTGGCGGAGGACAACCCGCTGAACCAGAAGCTCATCACCCTGCTCCTTAAAAACTTCGGGATCACCGCCGACGTGGTCTCCAACGGGCTGGACGCATTCTACCGGTCCGGGGAACGCCGGTACGATATCATCTTCATGGACGTGAACATGCCTGTCGCCGACGGCATCGAGGCGACACAGATGATTCTTTCACGCGAGAATGAAACTGGAAATGCGCACATTCCCATCGTGGCCCTCACCGCCATGGCGGTGAAGGGCGACCGGGACCGGCTCATGGAGGCCGGCATGGACGATTATATCTCCAAGCCGATCAACACCGCGGTCCTTGAAAGCGTCCTCTGCAGATGGCTCCCCCGTTCGCAGGGGGGCACCACGGACGGTATCGGTCCGCCCGGGAGCCCCGTTCCCGCCGCGCCGCCGGAAGACTTTCCAGACGTGGAAAAAACGGCCGGGGACCTGGGCATTCCGCCGGAGGTGTTCCTGAAAATAATCGTTGAATTTTTACGTTCCTCGGATGAGTATACGGACGGCCTGGCGGCGGCCCTCGAATCGAACGACATGCACGCGCTCTACCAGGCGGCGCACAAGCTCAAGGGCGCAGCGGCGAACCTCCGCCTGGAACGGGTTGCCGGGCTCGCGGAGCGGATAGAAGAATCGGCGAAGAAAGGAGCGAGCGAAGATTACGCCAGCCTCGTGGCGATGACGGGATCCCGGCTCGAGGCCCTGAAATCGTGGATAGACCGGACATACAAGGAAGGCCCATCAACATGAACATAGTACTCGCGATTGACGACGACATCACGGTGCTGAAGCTCCTCGAAAACCAGCTCTACCAGATGAAGTTCCGCGTCTTCACGGAGCACTCGGCGAAGAAGGGCATCGAAACCGCGAAGTCCCTCAACCCCGACGTCATCATCCTCGACCTGAACATGCCGGAGATGAGCGGATTCCAGGTGATGGACAGGCTCGCGAAGGACCCCATAACGGCCGGGATCCCGGTGATAGTTCTCACCTCGGCGGGCGACCGCGCCATGGTGCGGGACGCGGTGCGGTACGGCATCGCCGACTACATCGTGAAACCGCACGACCACGAGAAGCTCCGGGACAAGATCAACTCGGCGATACGCTACCGCAACCTGAAGCGCGACCAGCAGTGCTGTGAAAACACCGACCGTATAATGGTGTCCCATTCCCAGGACACGACGATGATATCATTCATGACGCCGCCGGGAAACAAGGAGTTCCTCGACGAGGCCCGGAAGGTGTTCACGCAGTTTTTCTTCAAATCCGTGGCGAGCAGGAACTGCGTCATCGACCTCCGGCCCCTTAGGGAATTCAGCGAGGCGGACTCCCGGGTGATGAACGGGTTGATGAAGCTCTTCGGCACGAGACAGGTGAATATCGTGGCGGGGCGCCACTACGGAGAGCTGGTGGAAAACGCCTCGCTCCCGGAGAACGTAAACCTTTTCGTGACCTTCGGTGACATGGAAATTGCCGTGAACAAGCAGAAATATGACAGGCTGAAAAAGGACGGCCGGTGAACCTCAGGGCGCTTTCCATCGACGACGAGAGGCACAACCTCCTGCTCATCGAGGCCATGGCCGGCGAGATGGGCCTCGCAGTGGAATCCCACGCGGAACCCCGGGCGGCAGTCGCCGCGTTCAACGGCGGCGATTTCGACCTGGTCTTCGTCGACTACATGATGCCGGACATGGACGGGATCGCGGTGGTCAAGGCGATACGGGAAACCCGCCCCGACATCCCCATCATCATGATCACCGCCATCGCCCACGACAACGACCTGAAACTCCAGGCCCTGAAGGCGGGCGCCACGGAGTTCCTCAACAAGCCGCTTAACGTCGCCGAGTTCAAGGCGCGCACTGCGAACCTCGTGGAACTCAGGCGGTCCCAGCTCCTCCTCCGGGACAGGGCGAAGCTGCTGGAAAGCGAGGTCGCGAAGGCGACCGAGAAGATCCGCACCAGGGAGCATGAAACGCTGGAAGTCCTGGGCAGGGCCG
>JAGODF010000157.1 GCA_017998375.1 Spirochaetota bacterium | reverse complement strand
TGACGGCGGCAACCGCGATGACCACCAGCCTGTTCTGGCTCTGGTTTGTTGCACTCGGGTTCACCGTGTCGTTCGCGTCGGGAGTGGCGGTGCACTTTGCCCTTGCGCTGGCGGGGAAGGGAAGGGTGGTCAGTCGCTGAAGTCTTCTATGATTTTAAGCGAGGACAGGGTGGTATCCCTCTCCTGGATGTCGGCGTCGAACAGGATGATTATCTCGGTACGGACGTTTTTCTTGATGATGAAATAGTATTCCCCGCAGAGCTTGCGCACCAGGTCGATACCGCGCCCGGTTTCCGATATGCGGTCGCTGATATTCTCGCCGGTTGCCGCCGCGTGCGCCAGGAGCTGGTCCTGGGCGACCACGCTGTTGATGCTGTCCAGTATCCTCGCCTTTGTGAGCTTCCCGTTGTAGTCGTTGATAGATATGCCGTAGGAGCCTTCACCGCACCCGAAGAAAATCTCGACGAACTGACCCTCCTTCAGTTTCACCGGTATCCGCCTTTCCTTTTCCCGGGTAAGTCCGTGTGAATGGTAGACCGCGTTAATGGTCATCTCGTTGAGCACCAGGTTGAGGATCATGCGGTTGTCGATCATGGATCCCCAGTCCGTAATCTGCTGGAGGATCAGCTCGATGGCCCTTTGTATCTGGAGCGAGGAGGTTATCCGGATTTTCTTCAGCTCCCGGAGGCCGGGAAGATAGTTTTCAAGGCCGAAAATGTCCTTTTTGGTGATGAGCTTGTCGGCAAGCTTGATAAGCTCGTCGTGTTTCAGGGGCTTGCGCAGGACGTTGCCGATACCTTCCTTGAATATCCTGTCGAAGAACTCGTCGATGTTCTTGCCCGTGGTCATGATCGTCGGAATGTACGGGTAGTGATGGTTGATATAGTCGTACAGGTCGAATGCGTTGTCACCGGGAAGCTCCACCTCGGAGACGATCAGGTCGAAATCGTACGCCCGGAGTTTCGATATCGCGTCGAAGGCGGAATCGGTGACCGTTACCCGGTAGCCGGAGCTGCCAAGGGCCGATGTGATGGCGTCCCTGAATTCCGACGTGTCTACAACCAGGACGTTCTTTCCCATCCTATTTCCCTCCGCCCTGCGCGATCATGCCGTCGAGCCGGTCCCTGTTTTTTTTGAGCTTGTCAATGTGCTTTTCGATTATCCGCTCGAAATCGACGTTTCCCTTCACGATGTTGAATCTTTCGGTCTCGACGGTACCCATGTCGGTGGTGATTTTTATCTCGCTGGCACGCCTCGCGTACTTCACCGCCTCGTGCCAGTGGGGGAGGGCGTCACGGTAATACTTCTCCGCGATGTCCAGGCTGTCGCGGATGTCCTTCGCGAAGTCGACGCTGTAGAAATAGACGTTGCGCTTGTCGTAGCGCGCGGCGATCTTCAGGTGGTCGCGGAGGATGAGCATGTTGATATGCATGAACATCAGGTTCCTGTACTTGAGGTACTCCTCCTCCGAGGTAACCTGTACCAGCGCCTCGGACGGGTGGCGGAACTTGCACTGGAGCGCGTGCTGGAGCCGGTCTATGTTGCGGCGCAGGGTGTTTTCGTTGTAGTAAAGTTTCAGCCCGTAGAGGAGATAGAAGTCCTCGACATAGTGGGGTACCGTGTAGAAGTGGAGTCGCACCTTGGGTATCCAGTCGGAGAAGGGAGTATACTGCTTCTTCTCGCTGAAATACTGGTACTGATAGTCCTCCGCGGCGGCGGGGGCCGCCGCCAGGCAAAGGAGCACGGCGCATATGAGCTGTTTCTTGATCAATGGTTCGCGGACCTGAATAATTGATACGGTATACTGTTTTTATTATCGGCGTTTCGCCAACCGGGGGACACTTAATTTGACGGGAACGGAATGGAAAAACCCGTTCACGATTCGTAGCGGATTGCGCCCCGTACATGGTCGATATGCCGTTTTGCCCTCGTCACGTTTTTTGTGAGAGGATGACCGGCGGGAGCGGTTGCGGGAGACGGCAAAACGGGAAAGGCTGGTGAACGGTCGAATCCAGAGCGGGAACCGGAGGCTACTGCGACACAACGCCCTTATCGCGTTTTCGCGGCGTACGTAGGCTCTTTTTTTACCAAAATTTCCTTTATCTTGGATTCCCCGGCGGAGAAGTAGATAATGTGGGATTCGAGTATTTTATACTCGCTCATGAGCTTGAAGAATTCCTCGTCGATCAGCTGTTCCGCGATTTCGATGTCTTTGAACTTTTGAGGATTGATAAATACAGTCTTCATCAAGGGATCCTTATCAATGGTATGGAAAAACCGGGAGCGAACAGCGATTACAAGGATATTTGAAAGAAATATTTTGTCTACAAATAAAACTGGTTTTTTTTCACTTCCCAAAAATGTTGCACGGCCGTAAGAAAAATTTTCCCGGAAATACATAGTTTTTTGTAGGAAATATTATCTGATCATTTCCGCTATTTTATTGGCTGTACGCAGGCGGAACCTTCTCGTGACGGATCGTTGACCATCGTGGAAACCGGGACCGTATCTATCTCACCCGGATCGACCGCGCAGAGCAGTTTCTCAAGCTCGGCGGGCGTCGACTCTTCCGTCGCGAGCCAGCCGTCGATGTTTTCGCGCCGCAGCATGAGCGGCATCCGCTCGTGTACCGGAAGTATCGCGTCGTTCGCGGCTGTGGTGATGATGGTGCTCGTGACCAGGACCGCGCCGTCGGCGGAGCGCCAGCGGTCGTAGAGGCCCGCGAACGCCATCGGTTTGCCCGACCTGAGCCTGATGAAATAGGGCTCCTTGCCGGCGCCGGTCTTTTTCCACTCGTAGAATCCGCTGGCGGGGATCACGCAGCGCTGGCGCGCGAACGGTTTCCTGAACGAGGGTTTCTGCGCAAGCGTCTCAAGGCGCGCGTTTATCATCCTGTTTCCGAGGGCGGGGTCCTTCGCCCAGGAGGGGACCAGTCCCCAGCGGGTAGAGGAGGTCTCGTGCCTGCCGTCGTTCAGCACGGCAAGGATTTCCGTGGACGGGGCGATATTGTAGCGGGGCGCGGGCCAGTAGTTGACGTGCAGTCCCGGCAGGAGCTCGTCGATATCGTCCTCTGTGGCGAAAAATGCGAAGCGACCGCACATGGCTCCCTCCGGCGTGATTCGCGTCGAAGAGGCCGGTATCGACCCCGTTCGACGCTCCCGACAGCCTGAAAATAGCCATATTGCGGCGCCGGGTCAATGATTATTTGGCGCCGGGAGGAGCCTTTATTCGGTGCTAAATGAATCGCGCGGGAAGGCCGATACAATAGGCATGGGGAGACATAACTGCTCCAGGATCCCCGGAATTTTTTTCAGGTGGCGAGGTTCGACATGATGACCCAGGCGGTACCCCAGGAGGTCGTATCCATATACAACAACGCGCTGTTGCTGTCCAGCCGCGGAGACTTCACCCGGGCGCTTTACGAGTACGAGCGCGCCATCAGCCTCTACCCGGCCTTCATCCAGGCGTACAACAACATCGGCGAGATACATTCCCGGCTGGGCAA
This sequence comes from Spirochaetota bacterium, assembly GCA_017998375.1. GTDB lineage: Bacteria > Spirochaetota > UBA4802 > UBA4802 > JAGODF01 > JAGODF01. The sequence goes on along the minus strand of JAGODF010000157.1, from coordinate 5,671 downwards.
CAGCGAGCTGGCGATCTCCTCGTACATGAAGGCCCTCACCATCAACAAGAACAACCGGGTGCTCCTCAACCTCGGGGTCGAGTACTACAACAGGAAGGACTACGGCGCGTCGCTGCGCTATTTCAAGGATTCCCTGGCGCTGGATCCCGGTTTCCTGGAGGGGAACTTTTACACGGGGATGGCCTATTTCAACCTCAAGGACCTCAAGGCGGCCGAGAAATATTTTTCGAAGGTGGTGCTGATAGACGGGACCCATGAAAAAGCGGGATATCTGTTATCGTACATCTACTACGAGTGGAAGGAATACGCGCGGGCGCTGGACTGCCTGGAAAGGATCCGGAAAATAGCGAAGGACCGGGTCTTCTTCAACAAGTATTACGGTTTCTGCTGCTACCACCTGGGCCGCTACGACGAGGCGGTGGAGTACCTGACCACGGCGCTCGAGGCGAATCCCTCGTATTCGAAGTTCAAGAAATACCTCAAGGGCCTCACCTACGAGAAGAAGGTGAAGGAGCTGGGCGATATAGACGGCAAGATCCGGGAGATGGAGCAGCAGCTGATGGGTGACCGGAAATCGATTCAGGACTACACGCGGCTGAGCATGCTCTACATCTTCAAGGGGGAGTACCAGAAGGCGGAAAAACTCCTCATGAGCGTGAAGCACTAGGAAACAGAGGGGCCCGCCGGGAGGCGGGCCTTTTACGTGGCACAGCGCATTAAAAAATCCCGCCGTCTAATTTCCAGTAGGGGCCTTCCCGCACAAGCTTCATTTCCACGCCATCCTCGGTAATCACCGCCGCCGTATCACCCTTTATCGTCGTTTTGGCGATTCTCCGGGACACGAGGGGCCAGAGCGCCTTCCCTCCGGTGTCGCGCTCTATTCTGAGCTGCAGCGAGAGAAAATCCTTCACCGTGAGGGTGCGCAGGCTTTCCCGGGGAACGCCCATCTCCTTCGCCACGCCCTCCGCCTGCCCGTCGTCCATGCGCGCGAGCGTGGCCGTCAGGGACAAGACCCGGGCATGGGAGCGCTGTGACAGCAGCCGTTCGACGCCGGGACCGTCTCCGTCGCGGCAGGCCTTCCTGAGCATGTAATAGGCGTCCTCCGGAGTCACCGCGCCGCGCGGCGCGCAGGAGGCGAGGAGGGCAAGAATGACAGCCGAGAGGCTCAGTAGACGCATCGGAAGGAGCCTCCTTCTTTTTCTATCACCATGTTGTCGATGAGCCTGGTGGTGCCGAAGAAAGCCGCCACTGCGATCACCGATTTCTCCCGTAGCTCCGATACCGGCTGGAGCGTCGCGTAGGACACGAGGGAGATGTAGTCGATTGAATCGGGTTTTCCGGAATCGAGCTCCTTCCGTATTACCCCGACAAGCGCATCGCCCCGCCGCTCCCCTGCGGCGATAAGGGCTTCGGCACCGGCGAGGCCGCGGTGGATCGAGAGTGCGCGTGTGCGGAGCTCCGGGGTGAGGTGCTTGTTTCGGGAGCTCATGGCAAGGCCCCCCTCCTCGCGGATGATGGGGGCGATAACTATCTTCACCGGGAAGTTGAGGTCGGCCACCATCTTCTCGATGGTGGCCGCCTGCTGGATATCCTTCTGGCCGAAGACCGACACGTCGGGCTGGACGATGTTGAAGAGCTTGGAGACGACGGTGTACACGCCCCGGAAATGACCCGGCCTGTGGGCGCCGCAGAGGTGACCCGTGAGGCTCTCCACGTCGACGAAGGTGAGCTGGTCATGGTACATCTCGCCGTCGTCCGGCGTGAACATCAGTTCCACGCCGGCGGCGCGTGCCATGGCGAAGTCGCGCTCCAGTTCCCGGGGATACGAGTCGTAATCCTTCCGGTCATTGAACTGGATCTTGTTCACGAAGATGCTCATCACCTGGTAGTCGCTCTGGCGCTTCGATATCTCCACCAGGCTCAGGTGCCCCTCGTGCAGGTACCCCATGGTGGGGACGAAGCCTATCCTCTTGCCCGCGGCGCGGGCCTTCGCCGTTTCCTTCCGCAGTTCGGCGATTGTGTTCGCGATGATCATGGTTCCGCTCCAGGTGCATGTGATGCGTGACGTTACCCTCTGTCCGGGGAAAAAGCAAGCACAATGGGCGCGGAATCGGGACGATACGATGGCGGGAGAAGCGGGAAAGGCGCGTGAGATATATCGCCCCCTCGAATTGACGGATATTATCTTGACGAATTCATAACGATATGGTCCGGATACATAATGTTGCGGCATCCGTCCCGCTCCTGGATGACTGCGAGACGCCGTGGAATGAACATTCGGAGATATACCATGAAGCAGATGATGCGGTGCAAGGCGTGCGGATACGTGATGAGTGAAGACCGGCTGGGCGAGAAGTGCCCCGCCTGCGGCGTGTCCAGCAAGGCATTCGAACCCTGGACTGATCCCCTTTCTCAGCGGAGGCGGTTTCTCATCGATCTGGACATGCACCCCATCATGCTCCATTTCCCGCAGGCGCTCTCGGTCCTGGTGCCGGTGCTCATACTGGCCGACCAGCTTCTGCCCCTTCCCCGGGGCATCGAGGTGACCCAGGCGATCCGCGTGCTTTCCATCCTGGTGTTCCCCGCGGCGGCGGCCGCTTTTGCAGCGGGACTGGTCGACGGGCATTCGAGGTTCAGGAAGATCGGAACGCCGGCGCTCATCCGCAAGATGGTTATCGGTTCCGTGTTTCTCGGCACCGCGTTCGCGCTTTCCCTCACCGCGTTCCTGCACTACACCGTGGAGCCCGTGCGGTGGACCCTCTTCGTCCTCGCCCTCGTGGGACTGGGGCTGCAGGTGATCCTCGCGCAGATCGGCAAGCGCCTCATGTGCGTGTTCCTGCCCGGCAAGTGACGCGCCAACACCGGCGCTACCGCCTGCGCGCGGCCAGTATCATCATGTCGCCCATCTGCAGGCGCTTTGCCGCCCAGTCGGATCCCTTCCTCAACCGGGAGCCCGCCCTGCCCACGCCGCTTCCGTAAAACGCGCGCCGTTCCACGGTGAATCCTTCGCGCTCCAGAAGGCGTTTCAACTGGTGAAAGGTGAAGTAGTAGAGGTGTTCGGGGAAGTTGTAGTAGCGCCAGTTCCTGCCGAAGAATTTCATGAATCCGCCGGCGCGGCAGGTGGAGATGTACGCCATCCCGCCGGGATCGAGGTCGGCGCGGATCTTCCGTACCACGAGGTCCGGCCGGTGGAGGTGCTCGATGGTGGCCCAGAGGGTGATGAGCTGGAAGGGAAAATCGTACCGCGCGGCGAGGTAATCGCCCTCCGAAAGGTCCAGCCCCATCGCGTCCCTCCCGTGGTGGACGCACTCTCCGGCGATGTCGATGCCGCCTGCCAGCCATCCCCGCTCCTTCATATAGAGGACCGAGTAGCCGGCGGCGCAGCCTATGTCGAGACAGCGGCGCGGCGCGGGAAGGGAGCGCTCGTACTCGAAGAAGCCGAGGTCCGCCAGGTTGAGGGCGAGGACGCGCGTCACCTCGTTTTTTATCGTGTCTGAAAAGTAGTTGTCGTACCCGCGGTCGGTGCGCGACGTGAAGTACGAGGACCCGTAGTATTTTCCGATCTCTTCCGCGGTGGGGCGGGGCGATACGAACCGCAGGCCGCATTCCGCGCACCGGACCAGGGTGAATTCCTCTCCCCGTGCCGACGCCTTGCCGAACTCGCGGCGATGCCTTTCACTTCCGCAGAGCACGCAGGGTGGCGATTCGAGTCCTTCCGGGGCCCTCACATGCATCCCTTCAGGCTGTAGCGGATGGAGTCGTGGCCCACGATCTGCGTGAGATCGCGAAGGAGCGCGTCGGAGGGCGTCACGTTGTAGGTCCTGTGGGCGCGCACGGTCTTCTGCGTCCCCGCGCCGGCCTTCACGTGGAAGAGGACCGGGCAGCTCCCGCTGTTCTGCTCGATGATCGACTTGATGGTTGCAAGCGTCTGCTCATCCATCCCCACCAGGTCGAGTTTGATATGGATGGCCGATATCGACTCGCGCCGTATGTCCCGCAGCGACTTCACCTCGTTGATGATGATGCGCTTCGCCACCTCGTCCTCGAACTCGGGCTTGCCGCGGAGCATGATCGGCTCGTCCATGGTGATGAGGCTCTCGAACTGGTTGAAGGTGTTGGGCACGAAGATCGCCTCGATGGTCCCCTCCATGTCCTCTATCATCCCCACCGCGAACTTCTTGCCGGCCTTCGAGAGCCGTACCTTCAGGTTGTAGATCACTCCGACTATGGAAACGCCTTCGGCGTGCTCGCGTTCGTTCAGCCCGCGTATCGCCACGCAGGAGAAGGAGCGTATCTCCGATTCGTACTTCGCCAGCGGGTGCCCGGAGATGTAGAGGCCCAGGACGTCCTTCTCGTGGAAGAGCTTTTCGTTGTCGTGCCAGTCGCGGACGAACGGCAGGTCGATATCGCCGCTTTCGCTGCCCTCCAGCGTGTCGAATAGGCTCCCCTGGCCGGAGGCGCGGTCCTGCTGGAGGCGGCGCGCCGACTCGATGAGGATCTCCACGTTCATGAAGAGCTGGGCGCGGTTGGGCAGGATGGAATCCATCGCCCCCGCCTTGATGAGCGATTCCATGGCGCCCTTGTTCACCGCCAGGATGTCCACGATTCCCAGGAAGTCGCCCAGCGTTTTGAAACCGCCGGACTGCTCCCGCGCGGCGATGATCGACTCGATCGCCTTCTCGCCGATGCCCTTGATGGCGGAAAGGCCGAAGCGGATGGAGGCCCCCTCGTTGGTGAAGTCGCGGCAGCTGTGGTTGATGTCGGGAGGCAGCACGGGAATGCCGATGTAGCGGCAGTCGTTCACGTAGCGGATGACGTCGTCCTGGTTGTCGGCGATGGCGGAGATGAGGGCGCACATGTACTCCACCGTGTAGTGCGCCTTCAGGTAGGCCGTCTGGTAGGAGATGAGCGCATAGGCCGCGGAGTGCGACTTGTTGAATCCGTACTCGCCGAATTTCTTGATGGAATTGTAGATGTTCTCGGCGATCGCCTTGGATATCTCGCGCGACTTCGCGCCCTTGAGGAATTTCTCCTCCATGGCGTCGATGATCTCCATCTTCTTCTTGCCCATCGCCTTGCGGAGCTTGTCGGCCTCCGAGAGGCTGAAGCCGCCCATGATCTGCGAGATGAGCATGACCTGCTCCTGGTAGACTATCACCCCCAGGGTGTCCTTGAGGATCGGTTCCAGGCTCGGGTGCTGGTACTGTATGGTCGCGGGATTGCGCTTGCGCTTGATGAAGTCGTCCACCATCCCGGAATTGAGGGGTCCGGGGCGGTAGAGCGCGTTGACGGCGATGATGTCCTCGAAGCAGGTGGGGCCGAGCTTGCGGAGGACGTTCTGCATGCCCGCGCTTTCAAGCTGGAACACTCCGTTGGTGTCGCCGCGCTGGAGAAGCGAGTAGGTCTCCGCGTCGTCCAGCGGTATCGCCCCGATGTCGAGCTTCTCGCCGCGGTTTTTCTCGATGAGCTTCAGGCACTTGTCGATGATGGTGAGGTTCTTCAGGCCCAGGAAGTCCATCTTCACAAGGCCTGCCTTCTCCAGCGAGTTCTTCTCGTACTGCGACGATATGCTGCCGTCCTTCGTGTCGCGGTACAGCGGCGCGTACTCCATCAGGGGCTCGCGCGATATCACCACCCCGGCGGCGTGCTTTCCCGCCGAGCGGACGTGCCC
>JAGODF010000156.1 GCA_017998375.1 Spirochaetota bacterium | reverse complement strand
TGCCTGCCCACCGTCACACCCTCCCAGTCGCGTTCCACCAGGAAGGCACAGATACCCTGGTGCTGGGATTTCGTGTCCACCGTGGCAAAGACGCTCATGTAGTCGGATACCCCGGCGTTGGTAATCCAGTACTTGGTGCCGTTTAGCAGGAAGTGGTCTCCCTTGTCTTCCGCAGTGCAGCGGAGTCCCGCCACATCCGAGCCCATCATCGGCTCCGACGTCGCGAAGCAGATTCTTTTGAATTCATTCGCGATTTTCGGGAGGTACTTTGCCTTGAGCGCCTCGTTGTCGCAGAGAATGAGCGGTTCCATCCCGAGCGAGTTGACGAAGATCGACGTGGCCAGCCCCGAGCATGCCGCGGCTATCTCTTCGGTTACGATCGCGGCATCCACCAGGCCAATGCCCCGTCCGCCGTACTGCGTGGGTATATCACCGTTCATGAATCCCTGGTCGAAGGCTTTCCGTAATAGTGGAATGGGGAGATCGTTCGCCTCGTCGTAGAACCATGCCAGCGGCAGGACCTCCTTCAGCGCGAATTCACGCGCGCGTTTCTGAAGATCGAGCTGTTCACTGGAAAAACTGAAATTGAGCATGGAATCCTCCTTTTTCCATATCGTACCATGCGGATTTCGCAATGGACCCTTCCGGATATCGATATACATGCAAAGTGTGACGCTACATGCTTTTATTTTATTTTACAAGCTGGATTAACGATTAATCAAGAAAAAAATCACTTTCGTTCTTGCGCAAGTGTTGGTGGCATGGTATACTTGAAAATATGAAAGTACTCCTCACCGGCGCAACAGGGTATATCGGTAGAAGGCTGATGGAGCGGCTGCTCGCGGAAAAACACGTTGACCTTCGTGTGTTCGTGAGAAAGGCGCCAGCCCTCGGGAATCCGCTCGGAAAAAAGCTCGACATCGTGGAAGGGGATACCTTCAACACCGAGTCTCTGGACCGGGCGCTTTACGGCGTCCATACCGCATATTACCTTATCCACTCCATGGCTTCAAAAAAAGGAAGTTTCGAGGACCTGGACCGGAAAAGCGCTGAAAACTTCCGACAGGCCTGCGAGAGGAACGGGGTCCAGCGTATAATATACCTTGGTGGTCTTGGGAGTCGCGAGAGCGGCAGCCGCCATCTGAAAAGCCGCATGGAAACGGGAGACATATTGAGCGCTTCGCCGGTAAAATTACAGACCATCTGGTTCCGCGCTTCGATCATAATCGGTTCCGGGGGCGCGAGCTTCGAGATAGTGCGCCACCTTGTGCAGAAGCTCCCGGTGATGATCGCACCCCGCTGGGTCGGCACCGTCACCCAGCCGATAGCCGTAGCCGACGTGCTGGACTACCTGGTCGCCGCAAAGGATCTCCAGACGAAAGGCAACCTCGTCATCGATATCGGCGCGGAGCGAATCACCTTCCGCGACATGCTGCAGTGGGCGGCGCGCGCATTCGCTCTCAAAAGACTCATTATCCCTGTACCGTTCTTTTCCCCGAAATTAAGCTCGTACTGGCTGGTCTTTATTACACCGGTTCCCTTCACCATGGCGTCCGCCCTCGTTGAAGGGCTCAAATATGAGACTGTACTCATGAATGATAACGCGGCCAGACTCTTCCTCCTCATCAGGCCGCGCCCCTTCGATCTGATGATGCGCGATGCGCTTGCTGAAATCGAGCGAGACCAGGTGACCAGCCGCTGGTGCGATCACACGACGGGAGATGTCTGCTACCTGCGGGATACCGCGGATATAGCCCGCGCGATATTCACCTCCAGGGGAGTGTACCACCTGAATGGAGTGCCTCAATCGGCGGTTTTCGCCCGCGTGATGGAAGCGGGCGGCGAAAAAGGATGGTACGCGCTGAATTTTCTCTGGAAGGTGAGGGGAGCACTGGATACGTTGATGGGCGGTGCTGGTGCCTCGCGCGGAAGGCGTGCAAAGCGGGAACTCAGAAAGGGCGATGCCTTGGACTTCTGGAGGGTCATTGACCTGGTTGATAACGAACGGCTCCTTTTGCTTTCGGAGATGCATATTCCCGGCAAGGCGTGGCTCGAATTCTTGGTGAGCGGGGAGCAACTCTCGGTTACGGCCTATTTTTTGCCTGCGGGTCTCCTGGGCAGATTCTACTGGTACGCTCTGCTGCCCGTCCACTCGGTTCTCTTCCGGAGAATGGCAAAAAATATCGTTGCAGACGCCCGCAGCCGGGTGTAAACCGTCCGAAAACCCTGTGACAGGTTAATTCCATGATAATGCCGGAAATTCTCACCCAGGACATAGGCGACACGTCCATACAGTATCTCCATTATCCCGGGGAGGGACCCGCCGTTGTCATGCTTCATGCCACGGGCTTCCTCCCGTGGCTCTGGCACCCGATAGCCAGGGAACTGGCGGGAAAGTACCGGGTGCTTGCTCCCTATTTCTGCGATCACCGTCACGCAGATCCGGAAGAGGGCCTGGAATGGATGCAGCTCGCAGACGACCTGTGCCGGTTCTGCAGATCCCTTGAAATACGGAAGCCGTTTCTCGTCGGTCATTCGATGGGCGCCACGGTGATGACACTGGCGGAAGCGACCCATGGCCCCGTCGCCGAGAGAATGATCATCATCGAACCGATATTCCTCCCCGCCGATTTCTATCGAATGAACATCACGCTGGAACAGCATCCGCTCGCGTCGAAGTCGATCAAGCGCAAAAATTCCTGGACAGGTGAGGATGATGCGAGGTCATACCTACGTTCCCGCCAGCTTTTTAAAAACTGGGACGACGAGATGCTGGAGCTGTACATCCGTTACGGCATGGTACCCGGAGAAACCGGTGGCTTGAGCCTTGCCTGCCATCCGCGCAGGGAAGCGGCTCTTTTCATGGGATCGGTCAAATACGATCCATGGCCGCTCCTGCCTCGAATCGCCTGTCCCGTCCTTGTTGTGGAAGGGGAAACAAGCGAGAATAGACACTTTATTAACCTGGGCGCTGCCGCTTCCTCCATGCCACTTGGACGTCATCATATCGTTCCCGGCGCGGGACACCTCGTGCCCATGGAAAAACCGGATGATGTGATCCGCAGTATTCGCGAATTTTTCACTGAACTACCGTCAGTTTCCGCCTGATGCCCCTGTTCGCGCTACTTGTCCCTGGCGGGACCCGATATGCAAAATTGGCTTGACTGTTTCATGAAATCAATTACATTCACCTTTAGTGCGTGATAATGGAATCCTCCAACATTACAGGGACGCTTGACGAAATTGAAGATGCGGTCTACACCGCTCTCCTTTATAAATTTTATCCCCTTGAAAGGATAGACGCGGTAAACAGGTCAATCGACTCCCTCATCGCAAAACCGGAAAACCTTTCAGCCTGCGAATCCTACTTCAAGGCCCGGGGCGAAAACGACGTCCTCTATTTTATCTCCAACATCCTCTACAACCTTAAAACCAAAAGCCAGCTCGTGCTTACTCCCGATGTGTTCAAATGGCTCGGCAGCGTATGGAAAAACTTCCTGACCAGGAACAGGACATACCAGGAAAACTTCTCGTTGTTCGAAGAGTACCGGGATCGCATGGAAAAGTACATACCCAGAGGCTCGCTCGTGCACAAGCTTGAGAACGTGAACCTGGTAACGCAGGATTTCCTGGTTGACTCCGATGACGAAACCACTCCGCTGAGGAAGCTCGAGCGGTTTCACAAGACTTTCTCTGAAATAATGTCGTGGATGAAACCGACCTATTATTTCATGCTCGATTATTACTATGAATGGCAAGCCAGGAGCGTCGACAGCGTTGATAAAAAATTATCCGAGAGCCTGGAATCGTTTAAAAATTTCGGGCAAAGCGGATATTCCTACGGCTCGATATCATTCGTCGTATGCCAGTCCCTGGCTATCCTTGAAGCGCTCTACCTTGTACTTAAGAAAAAGAAAACATCCCGTCAGATCGTAAGTTTTGACGGCAAGAGCAGGCTCCTGTCAACGTCCGAGGTCTATGAGATATATCGTGACAAATTCCAAGAGGCCCGGGAGGAACTTGCCCGTCTAAAGTAGTCAGTTACCGGCATGCATCGATTGCTCCACGCGCGGTATTCCGCGCATAGTATCCCTATCACGGCATTTTTCCGACATGTAACGCACTCACAATTTTTGTGATTTGAAATGAAAAAAAATTCATCATAAAATATTATTTGATTGCACTCATATGCTGTCATTATTACATTATACCTGCTTTTGTCATAGACATGACACTGATTAAAATCAACAGTTCCGTGGAGTGCCTCAAAATATGATCGCTTCAAAAACCTCACAGCTGGCCACTCAGTTTGACCGCGGAGAGACAGTGTGCCTGAGTTTTCATTACTATAACAGGTTCAACATCACTTTCCTTAACTCGCTCATCACAAAAATTTTATCACGGAACAACCTGGTGTACCTGCGGGATACCGTAATCACCGTGCTCAAGGAAATCATCGTGAACGCCGTCAAGGCAAATTCGAAGCGGTTTTTCTTCCAGATGAGCAATCTCGACATTCGCGACATGAACGATTACAACGAAGGGATGCGGGATTTCAAGTCCTTCATCGTTGCGCAGAAGGAAATGATCGAATCCGAGCTTAAAAAAAGCAATTACCGGGTGAAGATCTACCTTAAAAAGGCGGACGGTGGTTGTATCATTTATGTCAGAAACAACACAGACATGCTTCCCGAAGAGGCGCAGCGAGTCCGGGACCGGCTCGAAAAGGCCCGCCAGTACAAGGATTTCTCCGAGGTATATGAAGATCTTTCTGACGATATCGAGGGTGAAGGTCTTGGTCTCCTGCTGACCGTGCTGTTCCTCCGGAATTCCGGAATCGGCGAGCACTCATTGAGAATAGATTCGCGTGAAGGCATCACCCAGACGACGCTCTTCATCCCCGCGACGCTGAAGCCCGGCGCCGTGGTGAACAAGATACAGAGCCGGATAATCGAGGAGGTGGAGGAGCTCCCGTCGTTCCCGGAGAACATACTTGAACTGATTCGGATGTGTAAGAAAACAGACGTTTCCATACGCAACCTCTCCGACAGGGTGGTGACCGATCCCGCGCTTTCGGCCTCCGTGCTTCGCCTCTCGAATTCCGCCGGGTTCATAACCAGGAAGCGCATCGACAACGTTCACGAGGCGGTGAAGATCATAGGGCTAAGGAATCTTAACATGATTCTGGTCGCATCGAGTGCCCGGAACATCATGACGACGCGTTACTCCGCTTTCAAGGAGATATGGAGCCACTGCAACAAGGCCGCGTTTTACGCGAGGCAGATAGCCCTCGGGAACGGGTACGATAAGCTCGCCGAGCACGCGTTCCTCGCCGGACTCCTCCATGACCTGGGAAAGATCGTGCTTCTCTCCACCACGGCGCGCCTCGCGGAATGGATATCCGATTTCACTCGCAACAGGGAAATGAGCACCTCGACGGTTCTCGAGGAAATATCAATAGGAATGAGTCATTCCACGATCGGTGCGCGCATCGCTGAAAAATGGAACCTGCCTCACTATGTGATTGAATCGATCCGGCACCACCATTCTCCGCTCAACGCGGAGCCGGCGTTCGCCGACATTGTGCGGATATCATACCTGGCCAACGCGCTGTGCGGGATTGAGAACGGAAGGTATGATTTCGCCATGATAGAGGAGGATGTGCTGGAAGCGTTCGATATCAACGGGGAGGAGAGGTTCAGCGCCTTCCATGCCGGGCTCAGGGATAAGTTCGAAGAGCACAACGCCGTGATATCAAACGCTTCGTAGGAGGTATCAGCGCTTTTCCTGGTTGCCCCCCCGGCTTCCACCGCCGCCACTGCTGCCGCCGGTGCCGCCAGTGCCGTTGCACTGCGTGCAGATGCCGTCTCCCTTCTTACCCGTTCCTCCGCAAGCTGGACATTTTGCCATGATAATCCTCCCCAATGTGTATTTCCCCGTGTGTCAAACCGGGAATGATAGAGTTAAATTTGTACGATTAATGAATGTATTTTGCAAATACTTTTTTTCCGTATAATTCTGGATTCGTCGTTCCCGCGGGTATGGTAATAATGCTTGACTTTTGCCCTCTTGATCGTGCGATAGTGGTGCGTTGCCAGGAGCATCCGGTCATGGAAGACATTACATATACGCTTGTGCTGAACAGGGGTCGGGAAGAGGGATTCGAGCTCAAGGAACTCGAACGGGAGGACTTCATACGCGAGACCTCGCGCCTTCTTCCCAGGCCGAAAAAAATCTTCATCGGGCTTGGCGACTTTCTCGAAATCGGCGATTACAACAATCTCCTGGATTCTATTTTTTTCGAGAAGGAGGGGGTCAAATACGAGAACCTACTGGACAGCATCAACCGCGTCGTTTCCGGAGAGGGAAAAATACCTTCGTCGTTCATGAAGCTTGCGGTCTATTTCCCCGATTTCCTTCTCAAGGGAATCCCCACCTATTGTGTCAGCACCATCGGAAAAAAATCTCGTCTATTCCCGGGAGCCCGGAATTTCGTCAAGTACATACACGAGTATTCACCCCTGGTGCTTACGGCCATGCCGTACGAAATAGCCATTGAGTTCGTGAAGCGGGTAGGGCTGGGAGAGGATAACCTGATATCAACCATGTACAAGGTCACCTCCGACGAGCACTCTCGCCGCATTTACGCAGGCGACATAGAGCGCTTCATCTCCGGCGACAGGAAAAGCCTTGAAATCGAGAAGAGAATGGCAGCCGAGGATCTCTCCGAAGACGACGTGGTGTACATCGGCAGGGGCGAGGCGGGCGTGAAAACTTTTTCCACGGTGAGTTCCATCGCGTTCAATCCCGCGGATACCATCATCCCGGTATCGAAAATCACTATCTACGGGTCGTCCCTGGAATCGCTCCTTGTGCTGTTCAATTTCGATGGTGAACTCGAACGCTATCTGACCTCGCAGCCCATGGAGGAGTTCATGCCCTCCCTCGTGGTCTTTTCCGAAAAACGAGGCAAATCGGACGAGCTGATGGAGATCGAGACCACACACCGGCGGCTCCAGAACAACATAATCGGGCAGCGCATCGAGCATGCGGGAGAGAGCTTCGATTCGGTCGAGCGCGACATCGAGGTGGAGTTCGGCGGCTCGGCGATTGACATAAAGAAGGTTCGCGGCCTCATCAGCGACCGCATGAGGAGATACGAGAACAATCCGGATGATTTCGTCAGGGAAGTGTATGATATCGCCCGCGAGCGTTATAAAATGCTGTGACGGGTATCCGGAAATCCCATCGATTTTTTGCCTTCTTCAGCCCTGTTTCATTATATTATACATGCGAGAACGCGGAAACATGCCCCGTTTGAAGGTCGATAACGCATGGTTCCGCATGAAACTGCGCATAATGAGCACGATCCCTATCCGTACGGGGAAGGCGGGAGCGCATGCCGGTTCTTTTTGATAAATAACCGGCAGTTATATCGTTTTTCGATATGGCATTACAAGTCCAGGTATCCGATAATACAGTATATGGAAACCATATCCGTCCGAAAAAAGAAAATCCTCTACGATTTTATTGACCCCGTTTCAATTGCCGGTGACGTCGAGGGGAGCCCTGCTTTCAATAAGAGAATAGAACGCATAAGGAGCGAGGAGGTGAGGGGTGTTTTCATCATAACCCCGCGCGTCGCCGATTCCTACGCCTATCTTCGAGTCGTAAGCGCGTTTGAAAGGAGCGGTTTTCCCGTACGCAGCATCTACCTCAACAGTCTCACACCGGATATCTTCAAATACTTACACCGGGCCGTGGGAAACGTCATCTCGCAGTTCCGCGAAGGAAGTTGCATGATAGCTTCCTACGGATCGAATTACACCGCGGCCTTCATAGCGTGTATTTTCATTTACGCCGGGAAAAGTATAGACGAGGCCGTGGCCCGCGTCGAGGCGATCAGCGTCACGCTGAAGGTGACAGAAGAAGAAAGGCGATTCCTCGTGTTGTATCAGCGTTTTATCGCCCATCCCTCGGAAACCGCGACTCCTTCGCCAATTACAAAGGAGACCGACATCCGGGGTAAAAAGAAAATCAGGGCCGCCACCTATTACGGGATCGGTGATGCCGAGGCACCGTCCCCGACCGTTGCCGTAGCGGATTCCGGACCTTCAGCGGAAGGAGCTCTCCCCCCCCTCATGCCAGGACACGCAGATGCCGGGGAATCCGTCGTCGAACCGCGGGAAACGCTCGCGCCCCGGAGGATTGAAGCGAAACAGACGCGAAGCGCGGCCGGTCCCGGGCGCAGGTTCTACACCTCTTTGCGATTCAAGCTGATTTTCATCATATCCGCGGTGATCGTCGTTTCCCTGTCTGGGATGATTTTCCTCGCCACCTATTACTTCAAGAGCGACAACAGGATACGCGTCCAGCAGAGCAATCTCGACATCGCGAAGATCCTCGCCCTGAAAGTGAAGTCGGACTTCGTGACGCTGATTGACAACTCGAAGATCATCACGCAGGAATTTCTGGACCCGCGCGGCAAACGAGGCCCGGAACTGATTACCTCGACCGACAGAAATTTCCTCTTTTTCGGAATCGCCAAGAACTCACCCGCGCAGGAAGGTCTCGATTTCAGCAGCCAGGTGTACAACCAGGAACTGCTCGAGGAACTCCAGATTGCCCGCGAGGGCCTCGATGGGGCTGGGAAAATCCACGCACGGAACCTCGCGCGCGCCTTCGGCGGCGAGATTGTCGTGGGAAATGTATCCGAATCACTCCGGGTTCCCGTCGTTGGACTGAGCTACGCACTTAAGGTGCGCGGCCGGGATTCATCGAGTTCCATCGTGGTGAATTACGCCCGTTTCGACAAAATACTGCTAGCTTTCAAGGCGGAGGACCGGATTGGACAGGTGTTCATGGTTAACGACAGGGGCGATGTCATCGCCCACCAGGACGGGACAAGCGTCCTGAATGCGCGCAACTATATCAACCTCCCGATCGTGAAGGCCATGGTTAAAAGCCCTCAAAATAACGGCCAGATTCGTTATAAGGACGAAAACGGAACCGTGTATCTCGGCTCCTTCTGGAAGATAGGAATTGGCGGGTGCGGCGTTATATCGACCGTGGAGGAGGACAAGGCGCTGCAGCAGGTTTATGACATGCAGAGGCGCAACTTCTACCTCATGGTGATAGTGCTCACCGTCGTGATAATGATAATCTTCTTTTTCGGCACCTCCATAACC
>JAGODF010000155.1 GCA_017998375.1 Spirochaetota bacterium | reverse complement strand
GAAATGGAGGGCGTTAAAGATCCAGTAGGCAACCACCAGGGGGTGGACCGCGCCGAAGAGCGCGCCTTTCCAGAAAGCTTCGCGCCCGTTCTCGGCGCGCGCGAGGGCGACGAAGAAGGGGGCCAGCGACACGAAGATGACGAGGGAAAACCAGGTGCCGGGGAAACAGCCGCCGAAAAGGAATGAGGAAATGAGCGATGGCGCCACGGTCAGCAGTGCCCCCTCTCTTTCAGGTAGGCTTCCACGCGGTCGAGGCCGCGCGCGATGTTCTCGATGGAGTTGGCGTAGGAAAAGCGCAGGAAGCCCTCGCCGCCGGATCCGAAATCGATTCCCGGCGTCACCCCCACCTTCACGCGGTCGATGATGTTGAACGCCTCCTTCAGGGAATCGCCGCAGAAGTGCCGCGCGTCGGCAAAGACGTAGAACGCGCCCGTGGGCTCGTGATGGAGCCGGAAGCCGATTTCCTTCAGCCTCCGCAGCATGAACAGGCGGCGCTCGTTGTAGGTCTTCTTCATCCGCTCGATGTCCGGCCAGGAGTCGCGGAGGGCCGCCACGCCGGCCCACTGCACGAAGCTGTTGGCGGAGATGGCGAAGTTCTGGTGGATGTTCTTCATCACCCCCGAGAATTCCTTCGGGAAGATGAGGTACCCCAGACGCCACCCGGTCATGGCGAAGAGCTTGGAGAAGCCGTTGATGACGAAGGCGCGGTCGGTGTACTCGAGGATGGAGCGCGCGCGCCCCTCGTAGACCAGCCCGTGGTAAATCTCGTCGGAGACGATGGTCCGGTCGTCGAAGGCGGCGATGTCGCGGAGGTTCGCGTCGCTCATGACGATGCCCGTCGGGTTCGACGGCGAGTTGATGATGATTGCGCGCGTCCGCTTCGACAGCGCCTTCCGGATGTCGTCGGGCCGGTACTGGAAGCCGTCCTCGGGCAGGGTGCGCACCTCCACGGGAAGGCCGCCGGCCGCGCGGATGAAGTTCGGATAGCAGGCGTAGTGCGGGTTGGAGAGGATCACCTCGTCGCCGGTTTCCAGGATGGCGATCATCATCAGGAGCATGGCGGGCGAGGTGCCGGAGGTCACCATGACGCGGTCCGGGGTGATATCGACCTTGTACTCGCGCCGGTAGTAGGCGCAGATCTCCTCCCGGAGCTCCAGGAGGCCCATGGCGTGGGTGTAGTGCGTCTTCCCTGAAGACATCGCCACCAGGGCGGCCTCGCGTATCACCGCGGGGGTGTCGAAATCGGGCTCTCCGACCTCGAGGTGGACGATATCCTCACCCTGCTTTTCCAGCTCCTCCGCCCTCGCCATGACGTCCATGACGATGAACGGCTTTATCTCCCTGGCCCTCGACGATATCATGCGTCCCCCGTAGCAGGATAGTGTCCGCGTCCCGGCCGGCACCGGCCGTTCCCCATATACAGCCGCGGAAGCCCGGGGGGCAAGCCATTTTTATCGCCCCCCCTCACCGGCACCCCCCTTGTTACAACCAGGTAAAAAATTGTTACATACATGTAAAATAAAGGCAGGCCCCCTGTATTCTCATTGACACTCATCCTGACGCTGATGATGTAACTGTGCTTTAAAAATTCCCGGAACCGGCCGTTATCCCGGGCGCCACCGCCCGCGCACGGTTCCGGTCACACAGCGGACACGGAAAACCGGACATGTCATCAAATGCCCGATTCGCCGGCCGTCTACCAATACCAACTGCAAGGAGTTACACGTATGTCTCTGATGAACGAAATCATGGCGAAGGTGAAGCAACGCGACCCCGACCAGGCCGAGTTCCACCAGGCAGTGCACGAGGTCCTCGAGAGCCTCGAACCCACGGTCAGCAAGCACCCCGAGTTCGTGAAGGCGAAGATCTACGAGAGGATCGTGGAGCCGGACCGCACCCTCATGTTCCGCGTTCCCTGGCTGGACGACAAGGGAGAGGTGCAGGTGAACCGCGGCTTCCGCGTGCAGTTCAACAACGCGATAGGCCCCTACAAGGGCGGACTGCGTTTCCACCCCTCGGTGAACCTGGGCATCATCAAGTTCCTGGGATTCGAGCAGATCTTCAAAAACTCGCTCACCACGCTCCCCATGGGCGGCGCCAAGGGCGGCTCCGACTTCGATCCCAAGGGCAAGTCGGACATGGAAGTGATGAAGTTCTGCCAGTCGTTCATGCGTGAGCTTTTCAGGCATATCGGCGCCGACTGCGACGTGCCCGCCGGCGACATAGGCGTGGGCGGCCGCGAGATCGGCTTCCTCTACGGCTACTACAAGAAGATCCGCAACGAACACACCGGGGTCCTCACCGGCAAGGGGCTCGAGTACGGCGGAAGCCTTGTGCGGCCGGAAGCCACCGGCTACGGCGCGACCTACTTCGCGGCCGAGATGCTCGCCACCCGGAGCATGGACTTCAAGGGCAAGCTCGCGGCGGTGAGCGGCGCCGGCAACGTGGCGCAGTACACCGTGGAGAAGGTGAACCAGCTGGGCGGCAAGGTGATATCGCTCTGCGATTCCAACGGCACCATCGTGGACGAGAAAGGCATCGACGCCGAGAAGCTCGCCTACGTGATGGAGCTGAAGAACGTCCGCCGCGGCCGCATCAAGGACTACGCCGACAAGTACAAGGCGCAGTACTTCGACAACATGAGCATCTGGGACGTGGTCCGCGACAAGGGCCTCAAGGTGGACATCGCCTTCCCGTCCGCGACGCAGAACGAGATCGACGGCAAGCACGCCGAGGCTCTGGTGAAGAACGGCTGCATCTGCGTGTCGGAAGGCGCGAACATGCCCTCGACCCCGGACGCCGTGAAGGTGTTCCAGGACCACAACGTCCTCTACGGCCCCGGCAAGGCGGCCAACGCGGGCGGCGTGTCCACCTCAGGCCTCGAGATGAGCCAGAACAGCATGCGCTACTCCTGGACCAGGGAGGAAGTGGACAACAGGCTCCAGATCATCATGAAGAGCATCCACACGTCCTGCATCCAGGCCTCGGAAACGTACGGCAAGAAGGGCGACTACGTCATGGGCGCCAACATCGCCGGTTTCCTCAAGGTCGCCAAGTCGATGCTGGCATACGGCGTCGTGTAGCAGCGCGCAACAGTTACGAAAGATCAGCGGGACCGTCCGGAGGGGCGGTCCCGTTTTTTTGCGGATGAATGCGCGAATTGCCATTCGCGCTTTCCGAATGCAGGCGCGGAAGCGCTTCCGCGCTTTCTGCATGGATGCGTTCCCGCTCCAGCATCCCCCGAAAAGTTTTCATTCCCGTAACCTTCCCGCAAAAAAAAAGGTGTACCCCGCGCGCATCGATGATATCTTTTCAGATGCGGGGTGAACACATGAAAGCGACGCAGAAGGCGAGCACGGGCCTGCCGGGCCTTGACGAGATACTGAACAATCTCCAGGTGGGGGACAACGTGGTGTGGCAGGTGGACACCATGGCCGACTACCGCACCTTCGTGGACCCCTTCGTGGAGAAGGCGCTGGCCGACGGCAAGCGCTTCAACTACATGCGCTTCGCGAGCCACGAACCGCTGGTGGAGGAGCGGCCCGGCGTGCGCGTGCACACGCTGGACGCCTACAGCGGGTTCGAGACGTTCTCCAAGCAGGTATACACCATCATCACCGAGGAGGGGGATGACGCCTACTACGTGTTCGACTGCCTCTCGGACCTGCTCTCCGCCTGGGCGACCGACCTGATGATCGGCAACTTCTTCGCCATCACCTGCCCCTATCTCTACGAGCTGAACACGGTCGCCTACTTCGCGCTGCTTCGCGACAGCCATTCGTTCAAGACCATCGCGCGCATCCGCGAGATCACGCAGCTTCTCATAGACGCGTACGACTGCGACGGCGACCTGTACGTGCACCCGCTGAAGGTGCTCAACCGCTACTCGCCCACCATGTTCTTCCCGCACCACATGAAGGGCGACGCGTTTGTCGCCATCACGCGGAGCGAGGACGCGACGAAGTTCATCAGCAGCATACAGCAGCGCGGCGGCGAAAAGACGCGGCGGAACCTCGACTTCTGGGACCGCCTCTTCCTGAAGGCGGAACTCCTGCTCGATTCCGGCGCGGACCCCGCGGCGAAGCAGGGCATGGTGGACCGACTGTGCCGGGTGATGATCGGCCGGGAGGAGCGGCTCCTCGGCCTGGCGTCGGGCACCTTTCCGCTGGAGGAGCTGGTATCCATCAAGAACAGGATGATAGGCACCGGCTACATCGGCGGCAAGGCGGCGGGCATGCTCATCGCGCGGGGCATTCTCCAGAAGGACCGGTCGAGGAACTGGAACGAGGTCCTGGAACCGCACGACTCATTCTACATCGGCTCCGACGTCTTCTACTCGTACATCGTGCAGAACGGCTGGTGGAAGATGCTGATGGAGCAGCAGACGCCCGGGGGCTATTTCACGGTGGCGCAGGAGCTGGGCGATAAGATGCTCAGGGGCTCGTTCCCCGACGAGATAAAGGAGCAGTTCCAGGAGATGATCGAGTACCTGGGGCAGTCGCCCATCATCGTCCGCTCCTCGAGCCTCCTGGAGGACTCGTTCGGCAACGCCTTCGCCGGCAAGTACGAGAGCTACTTCCTGGTCAACCAGGGCTCGCCGCGGCAGCGCTACCTGGCCTTCACCGAGGCGGTGCGGAAGATCTACGCGAGCACCATGAACGAGGACGCGCTGGCCTACCGCCTGCAGCGGGGCCTCTCGGAGATGGAGGAGCAGATGGCGCTCCTGGTCCAGCGCGTGTCGGGAACGCACCACGGGAGCTATTTCTTCCCGGACATCGGCGGCGTCGGGTTTTCGTACAACGCCTACGTCTGGAAGGGCGGGCTCGATCCCGAGGCGGGGATGCTCCGCCTGGCGATGGGCCTGGGCACCCGTGCGGTGAACCGGGTGGAGGGCGACTACCCCCGCATCGTGGCGCTCGACGACCCCGGCGCGAAGCCGCTCACCGGCATGGACGACATGCGTCGCTTCTCCCAGCACGACGTGGACATCCTCGACATCGACGAGAACATCATCCGGACGCTCCCGCTGGCGGACCTCATAAAAAAAGACCTCAAGCTCCCGATGGACCGCATCGGCCTCCGCGACCTGGACGCGGAAAGGAAACTCGTTGAGATGGGCGCCGAATCACGGGAGTACTGGGTCATCACCTTCGACGACCTCCTGCTGAAGACACCCTTCACGGACGACATGCGGGGAATGATGTCTGTAATAGCGAAGCGATACGAATACCCGGTGGACATCGAGTTCACCGTGAATTTCAGCATGGAGGGAGGTTACCGCGTGAACCTGCTGCAGTGCCGGCCGCACCAGGTGAAGGGAATAGGAAAGCGCGTGGAGCTGCCGGAGCACATCCCGGACGGGAAGGTGCTGTTCAATTCAACGGGTAACTTTCTCGGGGGGAGCACCACCCAACCCTTGAAGCGCATCGTGTACGTTGATCCACACCGCTACAGCGCGCTCCCCCTCACGCAGAAGTACGACATAGCGCGCACGGTGGGCAGGATCAACAAGGCGATCGGCAGCAGGGAGGAAACTCCGACGCTCCTCATCGGTCCCGGCCGCTGGGGCACCACGACGCCGTCGCTGGGCGTGCCGGTGCGCTTCGCCGAGATCAACCATATCGCGGTGCTGGTGGAGCTCGCCATCATGAGCGACAACGTCCTGCCGGAGCTTTCCTTCGGCACGCACTTTTTCCAGGACCTGGTGGAGACGGACATCTTCTACGTGGCGCTCTTCCCGGACAGCTGCGGGGTCTGTTACCGGCGGGAGTTCCTCGACGGATTTCCGAGCGTTTTCGAGACGGTGGTTCCCGACGGCGCCGCGTACCGCGACGTGATCCGCGTGTACGACGTGACCGGCGCGGAGCTGGAACTCCTGGCGGACATCGTGTCGCAGCGGATTGTCTGCTACGCGAAGAAGTGAGTTCTCCCGGAGTGAAGTCGCGGAAGCGCTTCCGCGCCTTCACTCCGGGAGAATCAGTGACAATCTCCGCAGGCGCACGAAAGTCCGGCCGCGCGCGATTTCTCGAAGGCCTCACGTCCTTCCCGGAACGCGTACCACGCGACGCCGAGCGCTCCGGCGATGTCGATATACCCTATCCGGAATATTTCGAAGAACAGGCTCGACGCGAGAAGGATGAAGGAGAGATAAAAACAGGTCTTCGTGCAGTTCGCGTCGGCGAGGATCGCCTCAGAACCCAGCAGCGTCCCGTACTTCACCTTGTACCGGTAGAGCGCCCACATGGTCGCGATCGATATGGATGATATGATGACGCCGGCGACAGTGGTCTCCGGGCGCGCTCCCAGAAAGACCGCTGCAACCCCACCCGCCACCAGGCCCGCGGCGAGCAGGTAAAACGCCCCACCGGTGATCCGCAGCGCCGTGCGCTCGAATCCGTCCCGCGACGCGACATCGCCGCTGCGCTTCATGCGCCACATCATGTGTGCAACACCGATGCCGGATATCACTTCGACGAAGCTGTCAACCCCGAATCCGAAAAGCGCGATGGTCTCGTCGCCCGCGCCGAACAATGTGGACACCAGTCCCTCGGCGATGTTGTAGACGATGGTGATGACGGCGAGGTAGAAAGCTATTTTCAGGTACCGGGTATGATCAGCGGATGACGTGCTCATAATTGATATTTCTCCATAATACTGTAGCATACTCCATTCATGTGATTCTATCAAAAAAAACCTCACCGTAAGCCCGTCCCGGTATGTCGTGGACGCGCCTCCCCCTGTGAAAGCGCGCAAGCGCTTGCGCGCCTTATCCGGATGGGAATATGCACTTGACACGGACCTCCGATCCCGGAAAATACCATCATGCATTCATACGACTACTCCTCCATCGAGCCCTACGAGATCTGCTCCATCCGCCCGCCCACGGAGAACGCGAGCCTCACCTTTCGACTCACGCGGAACTGCCCCTGGAACAAGTGCGCCTTCTGCCCGGTCTACAAGCTGGGCGCCGGCTTTTCGCGCCGCACCCTGGACGAGGTGAAGGAGGACGTGCGCCGCGCGAAGGCTATCGACGATCTGCTCTACGTGCATGGCATCGGCGACGGGCTGGGGACGGGATCGGAGTACCGGCGCGCGGCGGAGCTCATCAATCGGATCAGGATGATGGGGGGCGGCGCCCGGACTGAAGGCGCGGAAGCGCTTCCGCGCCTTCAGTCCGGGCGCCTTCACCCGCGCATGGAATGGTTCCTCTCCTGGTTCAAGGACTCGCCCACGCTGGAAGACAGCGTCTACCACGTACTCCAGTGGAGGATGGGCGGCGGCAACACCTGCTTCCTGGGCGACGCCGATTCCATGATCCTGGATCCCGGTTTCCTCGGGGAGGCGATATCATACATTAAAATACACTTCCCCACCCTCACCCGGTTTACCGTGTACGGCAGGACGAAAACTGTCGTGAAGCGCCGCAGCGTGAAGGATCTCGCCGGCTACGCTAAGGCCGGCCTCCACCGCGTCCACTTCGGAATGGAGAGCGGGAGCGACGCGGTGCTGGAGCTGGTGCGCAAGGGAGTGACCGCCGACGAACACGTCGAGGCGTGCCGCATGGTGCGCGACGCCGGGATGTCGCCGTCGGTTTACGTGATGCCGGGGCTGGGCGGCGCGGCGCTGTCGGAGAAGCACGCGCGGGAGACCGCCGCGACTCTCACGAAATGCAGACCCGATTTCATCCGCCTGCGCTCGCTCGAGATATTCCCGCATACCGGGCTCGATGAAATGGAAAAGCGCGGCGAGTTCATCCAGGCAACCGAGGAGCAGGTGGCGAGGGAGATACGCGTCCTCGTCGAGGAAATCGGCTGCGAGTGCGAAATCCTGAGCGACAGCGCGTCGAACCTGATGGAGGTCTACGGCCGCCTGCCGGAGGACCGCGCCGCCATGCTCAGTATGATTGACGCGTACCTGGAGATCTCACCGCGGCAGAAGCTCGAGTACAGCCTGGAGTCGCGCCTCGGCCACTTCCTGGGCCAGTACGGCCGCCCGAGCGATGACGTGGTGGATATCCTCCGCCCCATGCTCTCGGGAGACAACCTGGTGCTCTCGCGCGCGTCCGATGACCAGCTCCGCGCCGCGATCAAGCTCATCCGCGGGAAGCTCATGCCGTAGCCAGCGCGAATTGTGATTGACACGGCGCTTTTCCCGGGAGTAGCCTGTGCCCGGCGCCGCTCCGTGCCGCGGCGCCCATCATCCGCGTGAACCGGTGAACAATGAAAAGAATTCTTCAGCTGGTCGCCTCCGTCGTCCTCGGCTCGGCGGTCTTCCTCTTTTTCCACTCCCTGGTGGAGGCGGGGCTCCTGGTCTCCACTATTTTCGGCATCGCCACGCTCCTGGGCGGCGCCCTCCTCTTCTCGCCGAAGAAACTGGACCCGGAGTTCAAGAGGCTCACCGAGGTCTACGGCATCACGCCGGAGACGGTGGAGAAGGTGGTGAAGAAGGGGATGAAGAAGGTGCGCGTCATGCGGAAGTACGCCGCGGAAATCGAAAAGGAACCGGTCCGGGCGTGCGTCGAGCGGATCGCCACTCATACGGAAAGCATCTTCCTGGACTTCAAGACTGATCCCAAGGACCTGAAGGCGGCGCGCCTGTTCCTGAACAACTACCTCGACTCCACGACGAATATCATCGGGCAGTACATCGAGCTCTCGCATCAGGGAAAGGGGACCGCGAATGAGGAGACCATCCGCAAGGCGGAGGAGGTCCTCACCACCATAGAGAAGGCCTTCGAGAAGCAGCTCGCCAAGCTCTACGACGACGACTTCCTCGACCTGGACGCGGAAATATCGGTCATAAAAAAATCGATGAAGATGGAAGGCGTGGGCTGATATCACATGCCCGTCACGAAAAGAACCTCGACGCGCTTGAGCCTGTTGTTGTAGCTCCTGTCCGATTCGTCCGTTTCTTTTGGAAGCGGCTCCGAGGCCCCCATGCCGCGCACGTGAACCCGGTTGGGGTCGATGCGCCAGGCCGCCACCAGTTCCTGCCCCACCGACGACGCGCGAAGCTGCGAGAGCTTTACGTTCTCCGCCGGGTCGCCCCGGAGACCCGTGTGCCCCTTGACCAGGATGCGGTAGTTGGGATAGTGCCGTATGCTTTCGGCAATGAGCTTCACCTGCTGGCGCCGCGAGTCGTCCAGCGACTCGATGCCGCTGCGGATGGAGACGGTCGGCAGGCGCAGTGAGTCCACGACG
>JAGODF010000154.1 GCA_017998375.1 Spirochaetota bacterium | reverse complement strand
CGCTACACCATCTTCTCCCCGCACAATAATCCCGGCAGGGCACTGGGCGAACTCTGGTTCATGTACTTCGACGGCGAGACGGGAAAGCACACCGCCGCCAAGAAGGAGCTCCCCATCGACCTCTGCCGCTTCTCCGGAGACTCGTTACGCGTCTCGGTGGGAGGCGCGACCCTGGAACGTGGCGCGCTGAAGGGCGAGATCCTTGGCGAGAAGACGAAGGTGTTGTGGAACCTGACATACTCGGGCAACGAGGCGCCGCTTTTCGATTTCCCGGAAGGCTACTACTACCGCGGATTCCCCAAGGCGAAGGTCTTGGTGGGCCTCCCGCTCGCGGTCTTCCGCGGCGAGCTCTCCGTCAACGGGAAGAAAGTGAAGATAGAGGGCTGGACCGGAAGCGAGAACCACAACTGGGGAAGCAAGCACACCGACCACTACGCGTGGGGCCAGGTGGCGGGTTTCGAGAATTCCATGACGACATTCCTTGAGCTCGCCACGGCGCGCATCAAGATCGGGCCGCTCTGGACGCCGTTCATGACGCCGCTGGTGCTGCGCCACGGCGGGAAGGAGTACGCGCTCAACAATCTCGGTTCGACGCTGGGCCGCGCCTCGTTCAAATACTTCGACTGGAATTTCAAGGCGGAGGGGGATGATATCACCCTCCAGGGAACCATCCGCGCCGACAGAAAAGACTTCGTCTGCCTGCCGTACTACAACCCGCCCGGCGGCACGAAGTTCTGCCTCAACTCGAAGATCGCCTCGTGCCGGCTGGTCATCCGCCGCAAGGGGATCGCGCGCCCGGAGATACTGGAAACGAAGCACCGCGCCGCCTTCGAGATCCTTACCGACTCGTCCGACCACGGGATGACACCTGCGGTGTGATTCGCCACAGAGACACAGAGGACACGGAGAGGTAAAGGGTTTGCATCATACCCGATGCATCGCTTGTGTCATTCCCGCCCCTCGGCTGCGCTCGGGATAAACTCCGGCGGGAATCCATTACGCGCATTTCAAATCGGTTCAATGCCCCAAAAAATAATGTTTGCAGTTTCATTTCCCCTGGTGTACTTTCTTCCCAGAGTTTTGCAGTTATTCATGACGTCACAAGGTAAACTACCCTCGGGAGGTCCTTCTATGAAAAAGATACTGACTGTTTCAATCGCCGCGTGTTTCATCATCACCGTGATGGTCATCACTTCCGCGCAGCAGGCACACTCCGCCACCCTGGGTATCGGGGCCTCGGGCTGGTACACCTGGTGGCAACCGAAACCCGATACTAAAACCGTGGAAAAAGATTCCAGTCTCATGTACGGCCCGCAACTACTCCTGCAGTTCGCACCACAATGGTCCGTTTCATCGGTATTCATTTTCGGCGAATTCGAGTACAAGGAAGAAAGCAGCAGTGCGATGGACATAACCAGGTATGATTCCGATACGACCCTCACCTATTCCATTAACAGCTATCTGCGCCTGTTCGGGGGATTCAAGTTCATGGGATTCGATTATGAAATGGGCAATCATTACGGATATGGACCCGGTTTTGGCGTGGGTCTGGTCATCCCCACTGTCGAGAACCTGTACTGCGCGTTTAACATTTCCGGAATGTACCTCTGGGCGGAGCAGGAAGATGACGGCAATAAAATGGATTACACGGAATACGGTATCAACAGCTCCGTCGCGCTGGTGTACATGATACCGTCGTCGTCCGTGAGTCTCAGCATCGGAGGAAGATACTTTTATTTTCAGATTGAACCTGACGAGATATACAATTTCTACCAGAAGGAAAAGCATCACTTCTACGGGATCACCGCCTCGGCAATGTACATGATCAGCCTGTAAACGATGACGCGCCGCAAACTGAAACGCCTTGTCCGCCGGGGGCTCCTGAAATACGGGAGCCCCCGGCGGCAGATGTTCATCATGCTGGGGCTCACAGGATCATCGGTGATTTTATTAATGATGATTTCTAGATTTTGTTGCAATGCCGAAGTCCCGCGCGCTATTGTGTCCCGTTGAGTGCGATTGGGTGGTTTTGCCCCCAGGCTTGAATTTTCCGTACTCACTACATCATTATCTACCAGGAGGACTGCATGGGCTCATCATACATCAAAGTGGAGCGGAAGGATCACATCCTCCTCATCGGTATCAACCGCCCCGAGAAGCGGAACGCCTTCGACATCCAGATGTTTATCGACGTGGCGCGCGCCTACGGCGAGCTGCACCGCGACCCGGAACTCTGGTGCGGGCTCATCTACGCGGAAGGCCCGCACTTCACCTCGGGCCTGGAGCTGGACAAGTGGGCCGAGCCGTTCGGCAAGGGCACATTCCCCGATCTCCCGGAAGACTGTATCGACCCCGTGGGCCTCGACGAGGACAAACGCCTGGGCAAGCCCATGGTGATGGCCGCCCAGGGCTACTGCTACACGATCGGCATGGAGATGATGCTCGCCACGGACGTGCGCGTGGCGGCGTCGGACACGCGGTTCGCCCAGCTGGAGGTGAAGCGCGGCATCTACCCGGTGGGCGGCGGCACCGTGCGGCTCCTCCACGAAGTCGGGTGGAGCAACGCCATGCGCTACCTCCTCACCGGTGACGAGATCAGCGCCGCGGAGGCGCTCCGCATGGGCATGGTCCAGGAAGTCGTGGAGCCCGGGAAGCAGTTCCTGCGCGCCCTGGAGCTCGCGGAGCGCATCGCGAAGCAGGCGCCGCTCGCGGTGCAGACCTGCCTCAAGTCGTCGCGGCTGGCGAGGGTGGACGGGGACCGGGCCGCCCTGGCGCGCCTCCTCCCGGACATCATGCCGCTCATGACGAGCGAGGACGTGAAGGAAGGGGTGATGTCGTTCATCGAGCGGCGCGAGGCGAAGTTCAAGGGCAGGTGACGGTCCCCCGGTGACGCGAGCGGTTCTATCGGCCATCTCCTCCTTGTTTTCCCGCGTGCGGGGTGCCTTCGTGTCACTGTTCCGCGGGAAGAGGGAGCGCGCGCCCGTCCGTCCCGCACTGACTCCCTACGAACTGCGGGCGGCGCGTGAGATCATCGAGTGGCGCGATAAAAAGGCCGGCGCCGTCCTTTCGAAACTGCAGCTGATCGACCGCCCGGTCCAGTGGATATACGAGACCGCGGTGCCCGAGGCGCTGGTGACCCGCATCGCCGCCGCGGTGAACGGTTTCCTCGCGATGCTCCGCGACGCCTCGTACTGGACCTACTCCGACAAGGACATTCTCCGCGCGGCGTCCCGCGCGGGGCTTCGCGTATCCTCCGCCGACGACCTGGCCCGCTGCGACCTCGGCGAACTGGACAGCCTGGCGCTGGCGTATTTCACCGCGAACAAGGTGATCGCCGCGCTCCAGGGAGCGGGCTGCGGCATTGGCGGCCTCGCCTTCGCCGCGGCCGACCTCCCGGCGCTCTTCACCATATCGCTGAGGGCCATACAGCAGATTGGCGCGTGTTACGGCATGGCGGTGCGGAGCCCCGCCATGACCCCGGTGATACTCAACATACTCAACGCGAGCGCCACCTACGACACTGCCATTCGCCAAAGGGCTTTCCGGGACACAGGCGGGCCGCTCCCTGAGCTTCGGGAGCACGCGGCGGTGAGCCGCATTATTGAGCGCATTCAGTCCGGCGCGCTCGAGGGGATTGTCCTCCAAAACATCCAGCGCATTCCCGGGGAGCTGGCGCGGAACATAGCGCAGAAGAAGCTCGTCCAGTTCATACCGCTGGTGAGCGCGGGCATCGGCGCGGGCTTCAACTACTGGTTCATGAGCAACACGCTCCAGTCATCCTACATGATCTTCCGGAAGCTGTACCTGGAGCGAAAGTATCCGGGAGTGGATATCGAACGGGAGGCCGTGCTATCAACCACCGCGCCGTGACGGCCTGCCCCGGGGAGGAATTTATCATCCATATTTCCGATAACAATGGAAATAGTGCTTGTATAAATTATCACCATACTCAAGCCTTCCACACCATACGCCCGCATCCGGTCGTCAAATTCCATCATATCGCACCACGCGCCCGGCGGCACGCGCCTTTATCATAAAGCGCGGGCGATCATACCACATGGAGGAGCAACTCAATGACAGATTCAACCAGGGTTTTCGGAATGAAAGCCGAAAGCGGCAGGTGGATTTTCGTCCTGCTAGGCTTCGTCATCAACATCTGCCTGGGCGCCGTGTACGCCTACAGCGTCTTCAAGGGCCCCGTGGAAAAACAGTTCGGCGCTACGGCAACGCAGGGCAACCTTCCATTCATGCTGTTCCTGGCTTTTTTCGCGGTCCTGATGTTCTTCGGCGGAAAGATCATGGCCAAGCTCGGTCCCGCGAAGACGAGCCTCATCGGCGGCGTCATCGTAGGCGCCGGCTGGATACTCTCCTACTTCGCGACCAACATCTGGTTCCTCATGGTGACCTACGGGGTCGTCGCGGGATCCGGCGTGGGCCTCGTGTACGGATGTCCCATTGCCACCGCGGCGCAGTGGTTCCCGGACAGGAAGGGCCTCGCGGTGGGACTCACCGTCGCGGGCTTCGGCGGCTCCCCCTTCGTGACGGCGAATATCGCCACGCCCATGATAAAATTCTACCAGGAGCAGGGATCCATCTCCCCGGTGTTCCTCATCCTGGGCCTGGTGTTCCTCGCCATCATCCTTCTCTGCTCCATTCCGCTGAAGGCGCCCGTCGCCGGATGGAAGCCCGCAGGCTGGCAGCCAACGGCCGCGCAGGCAGCGGCAGCCGTCGATCTCGACCGCGCGGCAATCGTGAAGACCGGCACATTCTGGGGGCTCCTCTCCTGCTTCACCATCGGATCGCTCGCCGGGCTCATGGCGATCGGCATCTCGAAACCCGCCGGCCAGGAACTGATCGGCATCGAGGCCGCGCTGTCCGGCTCACTGGTGGGGATCTTCGCCATCTTCAACGGGCTGGGGCGCCCGATCTTCGGGACCCTTACCGACAAGATTACACCAAAGTACGCGGCGGCCATCAACATGGGGATCATCATGCTGATGTCGATCGGCATGCTCATGGCGGGGCAGGGCGATATCGCTCTGTACATCGGATGCTTCATCGGTTTCTGGATGTGCCTCGGCGGCTGGCTGGCAATCGCCCCGACGGCGACGGGTACCTACTTCGGTATGAAGAATTACGCGCAGAATTACGGCGTGGTGTTCTTCGCGTACGGCATCGGCGCAATCCTCGGCGGGATAATATCGGGCCAGGTGAAGGACATGTTCGGCTCCTACCAGGTCGCGTTCTATCCGACGGCGGCGCTCGGGCTGCTCGGCGTGATCATCGCGCTCCTGCTCATAAAGCCGGTGAAGAAAGCCTGAGTTTTCCACCCGCAACGACGATTCTTCTCAAGGGGCGGCATTATCCATGCCGCCCCTTTGTTGTATCATACACATTTTTTTCACCCGTATGGCCAACATCCAAAAAATAATTTAATGTCCCGCGAGTGGAAATCGTATTAATGCCGAGGTGTAACTTTACTGCTGAGGTATTTTCATGATGACCAATACGACCATCAATCTGGGAGCTGAATGCCTGGACAAGCTTGTGCGTGTATCATTGAATACGGGAATTTCCCGGTCAGCGCTGGTGTCATCGCTGCTGAAACAGGCCGGCACACGGATCACGAAAAGATTTGAAAACGGGGCGGCTGTCAGGTACCAGGAGCGGAGGTCGAAAGACAAATGGAAGAGGGTTCACCTTTCGCTGAGGCGGGATGAGTACGAATACTGCATTGATTTACGGAAGGTGAAGAAGCTTTCGGTTTCTTTCATTATCGCAATTGCCATAGAACAGTTTCTGGATGATCTCATTATAAAAATGAAGGATAATCCTGATAATTATCGCTACCGCAACTATGTAATCATATGCAATACTGAAAAAAATGTCACAAATATAAATATATACTGGGGAATCCCACCGGAAATGAACGGATAACCGATCCAAATCTGCACCATACATCACTTTTTCACCAGCCGCGCCCGGCGGTCCGCCAGGGTGACGGTGGCGATTTTCCCCGAGTTGAACTCCAGAAAATCGTTCTCGATGCCGTCGCTGAATATGACACCGTTGCGTCCCATGAGCGATGTGATCACCAGCGGCTGCGACGCCGTTATCTTTCCGAACGAAATGCTCACGTGCGAGGTCCTGCTCTCAAACGGTTCTCGTACGCTGAAATAGAGATGATCTGCGTCCCAGGGGAAGCGGCTCTGACTGTTCGGGGGCGTCGCCTTGTCGAAGCCGGAGGATATCCTGCGTGCACCCTCGACTATCGAACGGAACCATCCCGTGGAACCGCACCCCGTCGAGACGATGATCCCGCTCGACGACTGGTACTCCTCCTTTTCCATGAAGCGCACGCTGCAACGGAAGGAGATGTGGCTGCGCGGCCCGATGAAGATATCGTTCACGCCGTGGATCACCTGCCCGTCGTTGAGCGACGCCTTCGCGATGGTGATGGCCGACGCATCGAACTCCCCGTTCACGATTCGCCCGAAGTGGTGCTGGAAATCGGTCACCGTAAAGGGAAGGAGCAGGCCGTCGTATCGCGAAGGATCCGGATTTATCGCCACTATCGGTTGCGCCCCAAGGTATTTTGCGATGTTGATTACCAGTCCGTCCTGCCCCAGCGCGACCACCAGGTCCTTTTCGCCAAAAAGGAAATTCGGAAGATACGACCAGTCGATGTGCTGCACTTTCAATCCAGGCGGGATAGCTCCCTGGAGCTTCCTGAAAGAGTTTTTGTACACACTGTCCGCGATGTTGATCTCGTCGAACTCCGACTTCACCTGCTGCGCCTGAACGTTCTTCGCGCTTCCTGCCTTTTTCAGCGCGGGTTGCGCGTTCACGGGCGCCGCGGCCTGGGCCGCCTGCGCCAGATAAAATTTCGCCTGCTCCTTCGTCGCGAAGGTGCGGACCAGCTGGTCCATCTGCGTCTCCTTCGTGACGATGACGATCTTGTCAAAGGCGCCTGTCATTTCTTATCGAGGCCAAGGAGGAGGGTGATAAGGTCCGGGTTCAGGTTCAGGTTGCCGATCTTCGCGCCGCTCTCCCCGAGGGATTTCATCCCGAGCGCGACGAGGAGCTTGGGATCCAGGTCCCTGTACGGCGCCCACTCGAAGTTCAGCGCCTTCGACTTGTACTCGGCCTCCTTGATGCGGTTGGATCCCGCCTGCTCCACCAGCTCCTGCCGGCGTTTCTCCAGCTCTATCTCGGAGTTGAGCTCGTTCTGCTTGATGATTCGCTCCTGCTCCACCGCCGCCGCCCGGCGCGAGTAGATCGCCTCGTCGGCCTTCTTCTGGAGCATCTCACGGTACTCAGCCTCCAGCGCCTTTGCGATCTCCGGAATGGGCGTCACCGCAGTGAAGTAGATGCTCTCTATCGAAACGCCCATCGCGTTCATCCGCTCGTCGTTCTTTATCTTTTCCATTACCGTGCGCGCCATTGCCTCGGAGCGTCCCAGCGCCTCCTCCAGCGCCAGGTTCTGCACCTGCTCGCGCGTCAGCATCTGCACCGCATTTATGATGCGCTGCGCAAGCTTTCCCGGGTCCTCGGAGAGATAGGCGCGCGTGACCGGGTTGATGGAAAAATCCAGGTACGAGAATATCTTCTTCACGTCCTGGATGCGGTAGGTTATCTGGCCCTGGATGGCGACGGCCTGGAAGGTTTTCGTCACCTCGTTGAAGATAAAGTTCGCGTCCATGGTCGCCGTCGGTATCGACACAATCGTGGTACGCTTGCGCCAGTAGAAAAAGCTTATCCCTTGGCCCTCCTTTTTAATCCTGCCCTTCCCGAACTTGATTATGTACTCGTTGGGCTGCCCCGTAAAATGGCTGATGAAAAACATGTGAACCTCCTGGTTGTCTGTATCACAAATACCATACACCGGCCGTATCAAATGTCATCAACATTTTACTCCGGCATCCATGAATTTACAGTGATTCATGCGCCGGACAGGCATTGCCCCCTGGCATATATTTTTCTTGCAATGATCGGCGTTTTCCATAAATCATGCTCCAATCGGCGGGCGATATGCACCGCCGTGATTATCATTCTCGGTGTGATTTACGTGTACATCTGCAACTCTCAACCACCCCTGCCCCCGGAGGTACTACCATGGGATCACTGTGGCTTATCATCATTTCGGTCGCCATTTTTCTCGCCGGCTACCTGATATACGGGCGGTTTCTCGCACGGCACCTCGACATCGACCCGGAGCGGAAGACCCCGGCCCACACAATGAATGACGGCGTGGACTATGTCCCGGCAAAAGCGCCGGTGCTCCTGGGACACCACTTCGCCTCGATCGCCGGCGCCGCGCCCATCATCGGGCCCATCGTGGCGGTGGCTTTCGGCTGGGTGCCGGTGATGCTCTGGATCCTCGTGGGCGGCGTCTTCATGGGCGCGATGCACGATTTCACCTCGCTCGTCGCGTCGGTGCGCCACCAGGGCAGGTCGATAGGCGAGGTCATCGAGGAAGAGATCGGCACGCGCGGTAAAACCTTTTTCCTTATCTTTTCCTGGTCCACGCTCATCCTCATCGTCGCGGTGTTCATTATCGTGGTGGGCAAGACCTTCGAGGAGATACCCGCGGCCGCGAGCGCCTCGACGCTTTTCATCTTCATCGCAGTACTTTTCGGCCTTCTCCTCTACAAGTTCAAGATGTCCCTTGCGTGGTCCACGATCATCGGCGTGGTGCTCCTCGCCGCGGCACTGTACGCCGGGTATGTTTTCCCGGTCCAGCTTCCGGCCCTGGCATGGTATATCCTCCTCATGGTGTACATCTTCATCGCCTCCGTTGCCCCGGTCTGGATACTGCTCCAGCCGCGGGATTATCTCAACTCCTTCATCCTCTACTCGCTGATGGCACTGGGCCTCGCCGGCATAGTCTTCGTGAACCCGGAGATACGCATGCCCGCCTTCACCTCATTCAACATAGAGTCGGTGGGGTATCTTTTCCCCATCCTGTTCGTCACCGTCGCCTGCGGCGCCATATCCGGCTTCCACTCTCTGGTCGCCTCGGGAACCACGGCAAAGCAGCTGAACAGCGAGAAGGACGCGCGTCTCGTGGGGTACGGGGCGATGCTCATCGAGTCGGTACTGGCGGTGGTCGCCCTCATCACCGCCGCCATGCTCATCGACGCCGACTACGCCGCCATGAAGGGCAATCCCATCGCCGTCTTCTCCCACGGCCTGGGGACCATGATGACCCGTTTCGGGATCGAC